>JAOXSD010000280.1 GCA_025800205.1 Silicimonas sp.
GATCTCGGCGCCAAAGCCCGCAAGCATCCGTTCGGTATGGTCGCGGGTGGCCTCCTGCTCGATCACCACGGTTTTGCCCGGCGCGTTCAGCCCCGCCAGCAAAACCGCAGATTTGACCTGCGCCGAAGGCACCGGCACCACATAGCGCACCGGCGTCGGCTCGGCCGCGCCGACCAGCGTCATCGGCAGGCGCCCGCCCGAGCGGCCCACGGTCTGCGTGCCAAACAGCGCCAGCGGATCGGTCACCCGCGCCATGGGCCGTTTGTTGAGGCTGGCATCGCCCGTATAGGTCACCGCGATGGGCGAGGTCGCCGCCGCGCCCATGATCAGGCGCACACCCGTGCCGGAATTGCCGCAATCAATGACCTGATCCGGCTCGGCAAAGCCGCCGACGCCCACGCCATGCACCGACCAGCTGCCATCGTCATGGCGGGTCACCTCGGCTCCAAAGGCGCGCATCGCCTTGGCCGTATCCAGCACATCGTCACCTTCCAGAAGGCCGGTGATCCGGGTTTCGCCCACGGCCATCGCGCCAAGGATCAGCGAGCGGTGCGAAATCGACTTGTCGCCCGGCACCTCGGCCACGCCGCTCAGCGGGCCCGCAGGCAATGAGGT
>JAOXSD010000294.1 GCA_025800205.1 Silicimonas sp.
TACCGCATTGCCCGCGCTCGCGGCCGAGAAGGTCGCCATCGGCGTGCCGTCCTGGACCGGCGCCCAGGCCATCGCCCATGTGCTGGGCGAAGTCGTCACCTCCCGCATCGGCGGCGAGGTGGAATATGTCCCCGGCAACAACGCGACGATCTTCCAGGCCATGGATCAGGGCAAGGGCGACATCGACGTGCATCCCGATGTCTGGCTGCCGAACCAGGAAAGCTTCACCAAGAAATATGTCGATGGGGCCGGCACCGTGACCCTGTCGCAGAACCCCTATCAGGGCAACCAGGGCTTCTGCGTGACCCAGGACTTCGGTGAAGCCAATTCGATCACTGACATTGCCGATCTGGGCCGCCCCGATGTGGCAGCACTCATGGACAGCGATGGCAACGGCAAGGGTGAAATGTGGATCGGTGCGCCCGGCTGGGCCTCGGCCAATGTGAACGAGGTCAAGACCCGCGACTATGGTCTTTTGGATTTCATCGAGCCGATCCGGGCCGAGGAATCGGTCAAGACCGCGCGGATCAAGGACAGCATCGCCAAGGGCGAGGGCTATGCTTTCTATTGCTACAAACCCCACGCGGTCTGGTTCATGTTCGACGTCCAGATGCTGACCGAGCCGACCTTCGATCCGGCGAAATACGTCATGGTGCAGCCCTCCGATGACGCCGATTGGTACGAAAAATCCATGGTCGCCACCAAGGATGCGCTGAAGGATGTGCAGATCGCCTGGTCCAACTCGCTGGTCGACCGTTCGCCCGCGATTGCCGAGTTCTTCCAGAACTTCCAGTTGACGGCAGATGACGTGAGCCAGCTCGCCTTCGAGATCAGCGCCAATGGCCGTGACGCCGGTGATGTGGCCAAGGATTGGGTCGCGGCGAACTCGGATCGCGTTGACGCGATGCTGGGCCTCTGAGCTTAACGGGACAGTGAACCGGCGGCGCGGTTTCCGAATCGCGCCGCCACCAACAAGGCTTCGGGGCA
Source organism: Silicimonas sp. (assembly GCA_025800205.1). Classification (GTDB taxonomy): domain Bacteria; phylum Pseudomonadota; class Alphaproteobacteria; order Rhodobacterales; family Rhodobacteraceae; genus CALKXV01. The sequence continues at coordinate 988 of JAOXSD010000294.1, forward strand.
CAGCATGCAGGGTGAAACGGTCATCGAGATCTCCAACGTCTGGAAGATCTTTGGCGCCAATCAGAAGGCCGCTCTGACGGCGGTCCGCGACAAGGGTCTCTCCAAGGCCGACGTGCTGGCGGAATACAACGCGGTTGTGGGCGTCGCCGATGTCAGCCTGTCGGTGAACCGGGGTGAGATCTTTTGCATCATGGGGCTGTCGGGGTCCGGAAAATCCACTTTGGTGCGGCATTTCAACCGGTTGCTGGAGCCGACGGCGGGCAAGATCGAAATCGAAGGCACCGATGTCATGGCGCTCGGGCCCCGCGAATTGCAGCATTTCCGCAATCGCAAGATCGGCATGGTGTTCCAGAACTTCGCCCTGATGCCGCACCGTTCGGTGCTCGACAATGTCGCCATGCCGCTGGAAATCCGCAAGGTCGCCAAGAACGAACGGATGCGCCAGGCCGCCGCCATTCTCGACATCGTGGAATTGGGCGCCTGGGGCTCGAAATTCGCCCATGAACTGTCGGGCGGCATGCAGCAGCGCGTGGGCCTCGCCCGCGCGCTCGCCGCCAACCCCGATGTGCTTTTGATGGACGAACCTTTTTCGGCGCTCGACCCGCTCATTCGCCGCCAGTTGCAGGATGAATTCATCCGGCTGTCGAAGATCCTGAAGAAGACCACCATCTTCATCACCCATGATCTGGACGAGGCGGTGCGCATCGGCGACCGGATCGCAATCATGCGCGATGGCAAGATGGTCCAGATCGGCACCGCCGAGGATATCGTCATGGAACCGGCCGATGATTACGTGGCGGATTTCGTCGCAGGCATCTCACGACTCAAGGTGGTTCATGCCCATGCGGTCATGCAGCCCCTTGAGGCCGTCGCGACAAGTGGCGGTCTCCCGGCGGATGTGCTGCGGGTGGAAGAAGACGCCACACTCAGCACGCTGATCAACATGGCCATCGACAATGACCACCCGATCGTGGTCCAGGACAAGGGCCGCGACGTGGGCGTGATCACCCGTGCGGATCTTCTGCGCACGGTCATCGAGGGGACGGAAGTATCATGATGGATCAAGGGGTTAATCCGCTCGAAGACACGGAAAGCGAGGCCGCTCAGGCCTATGCGGAAGAGCGGCGCGAGAACATCCGCACCTTCGTGCGCACCGCACCGGAGTATTACATCCGCATGTTCGACCGCATCGGCGCCTCGGCCAAATTCACGCCGACGCTGAACATCATGGCCGGCCTCTTCGGCCCGGTCTGGTTCGGCGCGCGTGGCCTCTGGAACTGGGCGCTGCCTTTCCTGATCATCGAAGCACTCGCCTTCGTGCAGATCGCGCGCGGCCTCTTCGGCGACCTTGCCGCCGACGCCATGGCGCGCATCGCCTCGATCGAAGGCACGCTGGAATTGCGCCGTCAGCAACTGGCGGCTGCCATCGAAAACAACTCCGACCGGATCGACGCCTTTCAGCGCACGGTCGACTCCCTTGAGGCCAATATCGGCGGCATCCGCGCCGAGGCCGAAGCGCTCGCCGCCCAGGGCCCGACCATCGCGCTCACCGGCCTCGCCATTCTGATCCTGGCGAAAGTTGCCCAGGCGCTCACCGCCAACACGGCACTCGAAGCCCGCTTCTCCGACTGGCTCAGCGACCGCAGCGTCCGCTCGGGCCTTCCCATGTCGCAGATCGTCTTCAGCGCCGTCTTCATGGGGCTGATCACGCTCGCCGCGATGATGCATTACAGCTTTCCGGGCCGCTTCACGCTTCTGTCGGATTTCCCCACCGCCCCCGACATCCGCCTGACCAGCATCGACGGGGTGGAGGCCTTCTTCAACTGGGCGGTGCTCAATGGCGAAGCACTGTTCGACGGCATCACCTACGCCATCCGCCTGGTACTCGACGCCCTC
>JAOXSD010000312.1 GCA_025800205.1 Silicimonas sp.
GCGGATGTGAAAGAAGTCTCGAAGGGCATGGGGCTGGATGGCCGGATCGGCAACAAGTTCCTCCATGCCGGCCCCGGCTATGGCGGGTCGTGTTTTCCCAAGGATACCAGTGCGCTGGCGCGGATCGGTCAGGAATTTGCCTCGCCGATGATGATCACCGAAGCGGTGATCGAGGTGAATGACCGGGTCAAGCGGCGGATGATCGAGAAGCTGCGCGACCTCTGCGATGGCGGGTTCAACGGCAAAAAGGTCGCCGTGCTCGGCGTGACCTTCAAACCCAACACCGACGACATGCGCGACGCGCCCTCGCTGACCATCGTGCCCGCCCTTGTGGGCGGCGGCGCGGAGGTCCATGCGGTGGATCCGCAGGGCCGTTCCGAAGGCGAGGCGCTTCTGCCCCATGTGACCTGGGAAGAGGATGTCTATGCGGCGGCGAAGGAGGCCGATCTGGTGGTGATCCTGACCGAATGGAACGAGTTCCGCGCCCTTGATCTGGACCGGATCGCAGCCGGGATGAAAAGCCCCCGGATGGCGGATCTGCGCAATATCTACAGCGCCCAGGACGCCGAAGCGGCCGGGTTCGAAGCCTATGTTTCCGTCGGGCGCAGGCCCTT
>JAOXSD010000242.1 GCA_025800205.1 Silicimonas sp.
AGCGCTGGTGCGGTCCCATGTGGAGGCGCTGAAGCGCAAGATGCCGGAGCCGGATGCCGCCGTTCTGGGCTGCACCCATTACCCGATTGTCGAAGAAGATTTCCGGGCAGCGCTTGGCGGCAATGTCCCGGTCTTTTCGCAACCCGCCTTGGTGGCCGAAAGCCTGGCCGATTACCTGACCCGCCGCCCCGAGATGCGCGGCCCGGGCGAGGTGTCGATGTTCCTGACCACGGGCGACCCGCAGCGGGTGAGCGATCAGGCGACGCGGTTTCTCCGACGAAAAATCGAGTTTCACGCGGCCTGATTGCAGCGCGGGCCATCTCGTCCTAGACAGTTTTCAAAATTCCGAAGGAGGGCTGACATGCCCCATAACATCGCCATTCTGGGCGCCAGCGGTTACACCGGCGCCGAACTTGTCCGGTTGATTTCGATCCACCCGAGCTTTCGCATTGTCGCACTCACCGGCGACCGCAAGGCGGGTCAGCCCATGGCCTCCGTCTATCCCCACCTGCGCCACATGGATCTGCCCGATCTGATCAAGATCGAGGATCTGGATTATGCGGGCGTGGATCTGGTGTTCTGTGCGCTGCCCCATGCGACCAGCCAGGCGGTGATCCCCTCCATTCCGCAACATGTTAAGATTGTTGATCTTTCCGCCGATTTCCGGCTGCGCAACGGGGCGGATTACGAAAAATGGTACGGCAAGCCGCACGCTGCACTCGAGATGCAGAAAGAGGCGGTCTACGGGCTGACCGAGTTCTACCGGGACGAGATCAAGGGCGCGCGGTTCGTTGCTGGCACCGGCTGTAACGCGGCGACCGGGCAGTTTGCCCTGCGTCCGCTGATCGCGGCAGGGATGATTGATCTCGATGACATCGTGATGGATCTGAAGGCTGCTGTGTCGGGGGCGGGGCGGTCCTTGAAAGAGCACCTGCTGCTCGCCGAACTGGATGAAAGCGTGAAGCCTTATTCGGTGGGCGGCACCCACCGGCATCTGGGGGAGTTCGATCAGGAATTTTCCAAGATCGCCGGTCGCGACATCCGGGTGCAGTTCACGCCCCATCTGCTGCCTGCCACGCGCGGCATTCTGCTGTCCTGCTACCTCAAGGGGGATGCGCAGGCTGTCCATGACACCTTCGCCCGGGCCTATGGGGATGAGCCGTTCATCCAGGTTCTGCCCTTCGGCGAGATGCCTGCCATGAAGGACGTGCGCGCGTCGAACTTCTGCCATATCGGCGTGGCGGGCGACCGGATCCCGGGGCGGGTGACCGTGGTGGCGACGCTCGACAATCTGACCAAAGGCTCCAGCGGGCAGGCGATCCAGAATGCCAATCTGATGCTGGGCGAGGCGGAGACCGCCGGGTTGATGGCGGCGCCGGTTTATCCCTGATGAGAGGGGGCAATTTGTCCGATTGAAATCGGGCGGATTTTGCCCCATCTCAACCTGGTCAGCCACGGAAAGAGAGCCATGAAGGGTCTGAAGAAGCAGCGGCGCATTCAGGTGATTGCCATCGCGGGGATTTGTCTTTTGGGCGTGCTGGGGATTTTTGCCCTCGCCCCCAAGGATGCGTTCCAGTTCTTCCGGTCGCCCAGCGAAGTGCTGGCCGCCCCGCCCGCGGCGGAGGAATTTTTCCAGCTGGGCGGTCTGGTGAAGGATGGCTCGATCACCCCGGTGGAAGGGGTCAGCTTCTCGTTTGTGGTGACCGATGGGGCCGCCGAAGTGCCGGTGACCTATGTGGGCCGCGACCCGGCGCCGGACTTGTTCGGCGAGGGGCAGGGCACGATCGTCAAGGGCTATTACATCGATGGTCGGTTCGAGGCTTCGGAACTGTTGGCCAAGCATGACGAGACCTACATGCCCGCCGAGGTGATCGATGCGCTGAAGGAACAGGGCGTCTACCAGGAACCGAACGGCTAGTTCAGCCTCTCTTAACCACCCGCGCCGAGCCTGTCCCCATGTTGCAAGGGGGCGGTGGCGATGGAACGTGTGGAGGCGATTGCGCGGGAGATCCTGACCCGCGAGGGCGGGTATGTGAACGATCCCGATGATCCGGGCGGGGCGACCAATTTCGGGGTCACGATCCATACGATGCGGGCTTTGGGGCTGGATCTGACCGGCGACGGGCGGGTGACACCGGCGGATGTGAAGCGGCTGACCTATGATCAGGCGCTGAGGATTTTCGTCGACGAGTATTTCTATGCCCCCCGGATCGACGAATTGCCCGAGGTGCTGCAGGACAGCGTGTTCGACATGCAGGTCAATGCGGGCGCCAATGCGATCAAGATCCTGCAGCGGCTCACCACGTCGATGGGCTTTACGACCCGGGCCGATGGGGTGATCGGACCGAACACCCTGGCGGCGGTGCGGGCGGCGACCAAGGCCGCGCCCGATCACATTCGGGATGCCTACGGGATCGCGCGTCGGAATTACTATTATGCCATTGGTGATCGGCGGGCGAAGAGCCGGAAATACGCAAGGCGCCGGGACGGGGGCAAGGGCGGCTGGATCCGGCGGGCGGAGGAATTCATGGCGCCGCGCTATCACCTGAGCCTGGCCGAGCATCGCGAGAGGGTCAGCGCATGGGGTTGATCGGCAGTCTTTTTGGCACGCTGTTCGGCGGCGGGCAGAATGTGATCCGCGACACGGTGGAGGTGTTCCGGCCCAATGCGGAAGCCCAGGCGGTGCGCGATGCGGCCCGCGAGGCGGCCGCCCTGGCGCAGTTCGCGGCCGAGTTCACCCAGCCCAAACGGGGCTGGTTCGACCGGATGGTCGACGGGTTGAACCGCCTGCCGCGCCCGCTTCTGGCCTTTGGCACATTGGGGCTCTTTGCCAGCGCCATGGTCGACCCGGTCTGGTTTGCCCAGCGGATGCAGGGGGTGGCCTTGGTGCCCGAGCCGCTTTGGTGGCTGATGGGGGCGATCGTGTCCTTCTATTTTGGGGCCCGCCATCAGGCGAAATCCCAGGAGTTTCAGAAGGGGCTGAGCGCCACGCTTGCGCGCACCATCCAGGTGACCGAGCATATCCGTGCGCTGGAGGATCTGAAAACGGTCACCGGCGAGGTGCTGGAGGATGGTGAGGATCTGCCGGCCGCTCCGGGCCGGGTGGAGACCAAGGGCAATGCCGCGCTCAAGGATTGGCGCCGGCAATGAGCGGCGATCTGCTGCTGAAACTTCTGGCCGAGCACGGGCCCTGGGTGATCCTCGTTTTTTTCCTGTTGTGGCGTGACATCGAGAAGGATCGCGCCACCCGGTCCATTCTCGACAAGAACGCCGCCATTCTGACGGAGATCGCCACGATCATCCGCGAACGCATGCCGAGGCGCTGAGATGTGGGGCGGGATCTGGCGCTGGTGGCACCGACATCTGACGGGGGCGCGGCTGGCCCGGTCGGTGGCGCGCAACCGGGCGGCGGCCGATGATCTGGACCGGGCGTTGAGAGAGGTTCTGAAACGATGATGCGGGTGATGCTGGTTCTGGGCGGGCTCTGCGCCGCTTTTCTGGGGGCGGATGCCGGGCTGGGCTACGGGCGGGCCTATGCAATCGGCTATGGCGCCTTCACCTTCATGGCGCTGATGGTGGCGGTGACGTTTTTCTGGCTGTGGCGGCGCCGGGCGACGCCTCTCGCCATGGGGATGTTCTTTGGCTGGGCCGGGGCGGCGGGCGTGATGGGCTGGTGGTGGAGCTACAGCCTGTTCGAGGCGCCGGGCTGGATGGTGGAAAGCCCGGTTCTGTTCCTGTTTCTGTCGCTCTATTTCATGGGCGCGCTTTTGCATTTCCAGGTGATCTGGCATTCCTTTGGCGGCCGCGGTGTGGGGTTTCTCTGGCCCGTGGGGTTGAGCCTGGCCGCCTCGGTGCTGTTGCAGGCGGTTTTCTGACGCAGGGCTGCGACCAGAGCGCCCAGCCCCTTGGCCCCGGGGGGCGCAGGGCCTAGAACAGGGGCATGATCGTTGAACTTGGACATTTCGCGCTGCTTCTGGCCTTTGTGGTGGCCTGCCTGCAGATGGTGATGCCCCTTTGGGGCGCGCAGAAAGGCTGGACCGGCTGGATGGCGATGGCGGAACCGGCCGCCCTGTCGCAGGCCGCACTTCTGCTGATCTCCTTTGTGGCGCTGACCCATGCCTTTGTGGTGTCGGATTTTTCCGTCCTCTTGGTGGCGAGCAATTCGCACACGCTGAAACCGATGCTCTACAAGGTGACCGGGGTCTGGGGAAACCATGAGGGCTCGATGCTGCTTTGGTGCCTGATCCTGGCGGTGTTCGGGGCATTGGTGGCGCTTTTCGGGGGCAATCTGCCCGACCGGCTGAAGGCGCGGGTTCTGGGGGTGCAGGCGGCGATCGGGGTGGCTTTCCTCGGGTTTCTGATCTTCACCTCGAACCCGTTTCTGCGCCTCGCCTTGCCACCAATGAACGGGCAGGATCTGAACCCGCTCTTGCAGGATCCCGGTTTGGCTTTTCATCCGCCGTTTCTTTATGTTGGCTATGTGGGGCTTTCGACCTCGTTTTCCTTTGCGGTGGCCGCCCTTCTCGAAGGCCGGGTCGATGCGGCCTGGGGCCGCTGGGTGCGGCCCTGGACGCTTTTGTCCTGGCTAAATCTGACCATCGGCATCGCGCTCGGCTCCTGGTGGGCCTATTACGAATTGGGCTGGGGCGGGTTCTGGTTCTGGGATCCGGTGGAGAACGCCTCTTTCATGCCCTGGCTGATTTCGGCCGCCCTTCTGCATTCCGCCATCGTGGTGGAAAAACGCGAGGCGCTGAAAAGCTGGACCGTGCTGCTGGCCATTCTCGCCTTCGGCTTTTCGCTCATCGGTGCTTTCATCGTGCGCTCGGGCGTGCTGACCTCGGTCCATGCCTTTGCCAATGATCCCGAGCGCGGCGTCTACCTTCTGGGCATCACCGTGGTCTTCATGGGCGGCGCGTTGACGCTTTATGCCGCCCGCGCGGGCGAAATGACCGCCAAGGGCGTTTTCGGCACGATCAGCCGGGAGAGTGCCCTGGTGCTGAACAACGTGCTGTTGGCGGTGGCGACCTTTGTGGTCTTTATCGGCACGGTCTGGCCGCTGATTGCGGAAATGGCGTTTGACCGCAAGGTGTCGGTCGGCCCGCCGTTCTTTGACGCCGCCTTCACCCCCTTCATGATCCTGTTGGCGCTGGTGCTGCCGATTGGCACGATCCTGCCTTGGAAACGGGCAAAGCTCGGTCGGGTCATGCGCCCGCTTTGGGCGGCTTTGGCGCTGGCGGCGATGCTGGCGGCCCTGGTCTGGGTGATCCAGACCGAGCGCAGCCTGATGGCGCCTGCGGGGGCCTTTCTGGGCGCCTGGCTGATCCTGGGGGCGGCGGTGGATCTGTGGACCAAGACCGGGAGTGACGTGTCGGCCAAGCTGCGCCGGGCGGTGAAATTGCCGCGCTCCGACTGGGGCCGGGTGGTGGCCCATGCGGGCCTTGGCGTGACCTTCATCGGCATTGCCCTGATGCTGGCCTGGGAGGTCGAGGATATCCGCGTGGCCGAGACCGGCGAGAGTTTCGAGGTGGCTGGCTACCGGATCACGCTTGCGGATGTGCGCGATGTGGAAGGGCCGAATTACTTCTCCACCATGGCGGAACTGCGGGTCGAGCGGAACGGGCGCACCGAGGCGGTGCTGTTTCCGGAAAAGCGCGTCTATCCGGTGGCGGGCATGCCGACCACGGAGGCGGCGATTTCCAATGGCGTGTTCCGGGACATCTATCTGGTGATCGGCGATCAGCAGCCGGGCGGGGGCTGGGCGGTGCGGTCCTATGTGAAACCCTTTGCCAACTGGATCTGGGCCGGCGCGATCATCATGTCGCTCGGTGGCCTTCTGTCGCTCACCGACCGGCGGTTCCGGGTGGCGGCAGGCGCGCGCAAGGCGCCCCGGGCGGGAGTGCCTGCGGAATGATCTGGCGTGTGGTCGCTTTGTGGTTTGCACTGGCCGGGGCCGCCTTTGCGGTGGAGCCCGGCGAGGTGCTGCAGGATCCGGTGCTGGAAGAGCGTGCACGGGTGATCTCGAAGGAGCTGCGCTGTCTGGTCTGCCGCAATGAAAGCATCGATGAAAGCAATGCGGAACTGGCCCGCGACCTGCGCTTGCTGGTGCGCGAGCGTCTGGTGGAGGGGGACAGCAATGACGAAGTGCTGGAGTTCATCACCGCGCGCTATGGCGAATATGTCCTGCTGAGCCCGCCCACCACGGGGTCAAATCTGATCCTCTGGGCGGCGGGGCCGGTGCTGTTTCTGTCGGCGCTGGGGATCTCGGCGCTTTATCTGCGCCGCCGTCGCAGCGCCCCTGCGCCCGAGGGGTTGAGTGACGCGGAAGAGGCGCGGCTGAAGGAACTGCTGGACAAATAATCCAAAGACCCTTTGCTGAACCGTTTCGTTCACCTATGTCAGGGGAAATGGCAAAGGGAGTCCCCGTGATGGAGTATCAGACGATCCGCCTGGCCTATGAGGCCGGTTACGGGGTGATCACCCTGGAGCGGCCCGACGCGCTCAATGCGCTCAACAGCCAGATGCGGGCGGAGATTTCCCATGCGGTCAAGGCCGTCGGGGGGCAGGCGCGGGCCTTGGTGCTGACGGGCGCGGGGGAGGCGTTTTGCTCCGGGCAGGATCTGGGGGGGCAGGGCACCAGCTTTGCCAATGCCAATCTGGAACGCACCCTGCGCGACGAATACATGCCGATGTTGCGCGCGATCTATGATTGCCCGGTGCCGACCCTTGCTGCCGTCAATGGCGCGGCGGCAGGGCCGGGCGCAAACCTCGCGCTGGCGGCCGATGTGGTGATCGCCGCCGAAAGCGCGGTGTTCCTGCAGACCTTCACCCGGATCGGCCTGATGCCCGATGCGGGCGGCACCTATTGGTTGCCCCGCCAGATGGGCTTTGCCCGCGCCATGGGGGCGGCGCTTTTCGCCGAACCGATCCCGGCCCCTCAGGCGGCCGAGTGGGGCATGATCTGGGAAGCGGTGCCCGATACCGGGTTCGAGGCCCATTGGAAGGGGCGCGCCGCCAAGCTGGCCGCCGGGCCGACCGAGGCTTACGCGCAGACCAAGGCCGCACTGCGGGCCAGCTATGACAATTCGCTCGAAGAGCAATTGCTGATGGAAGCGCGGTTGCAGGGCCGCTGCGGCCAGACCCGGGATTTCCGCGAAGGGGTGCTGGCCTTTCTCGACAAGCGTCCGGCGGATTACGAGGGGCGCTGAGCCGGGCTCAGAGATAGCGGCGCGGCGCGCGCATCGCGTCGCGGAACCGTTTCCGGAAGGCGGCCTCGCGGCGGTCCTGCAGATCCTGCTTGCGGCTGTTTTCGGTGGTGCGGATCATCGTCGTCTCTCCTTTTGCGATCGGCCGCGTTGACCGGCGCGGCTCTGGGGATCAGACTGTATGCATGTCACGTCGCGTCCTATCGGGCAGATGTCCCGGTTTGGGCCATCGGGCGGCGAAACCCGTGGGACAGATGTCCCGAACCGGAGGGGGGATATGCGCGCGGTCCGATATGTGCAGACCGAAGATGGCCGTTCGCTGGCCTGGGCGCGCAGTGGTGCGGGGGCGCCCCTGGTCAAGGCCGCCGCCTGGCTGACCCATCTGGAATATGATGCTGAGAGCCCGCTTTGGGCCCATTGGCTGGCGTTCTTTGAAGGGCATTTCGACTATCTGCGCTATGACGAGCGGGGCTGTGGCCTGTCGGACCGCGACCCCGGGCGGCTTGATATCGAGGCCTGGAGCGACGATCTGGCCCGGGTGATTGCGGCAGGCGGGCAGGAGGCGCCGTTTGCCATTGTCGCCATGTCCCAGGGCACCGGCGCGGCCGTGCGCTATGCGGCGGCGCATCCCGACCGGGTCTCCCATCTGGTGCTGATCGGCGGCTATGCGCGCGGCGCCTACCGGCGCGATGATGCCCGCAGCGCGGCGCTCTACCGCGCCATGATCGAGATCTTCCGCCTCGGATTTGACGAGAGCAACACCGCCTTTCGCGAGGTCTTTACCCGGCGGTTTGCGCCTGCGGGCGATGGCGAGAAGATGCAGTGGCTCAATGCGCTTTGTCGTCGGGCGGTGGATGCGGAGAACGGAGCGGCGCTGATGGAGGCGCGCGGCCATATGGATGTGAGTGCGGATCTTTCCGGGGTCGCCTGTCCGACGCTGATCCTCCATGGGCGTGGCGATCAGGTTTCGCCCCTTGCGGAGGGCCAGTTTCTTGCCCGGCACATTCCCGGCGCCGAACTGATGGTGCTCGACAGCGACAATCACATTCTGCTGGAGGAAGAACCGGCGACGGCGGAGGCGAAGGCCGCCATTCTGGACTTTCTCGGCGCGTCTCATCCGGTCGACGCCGGGCTGACCGCGCGGGAGGCGGCGATCCTGCAGGAAATCGCGGCGGCGAAAAGCAACAAGGAGATTGCCCGCGCCCTCGATCTGTCCGAAAAAACGGTGCGCAATCACGCGACCCGTATTTTCGCCAAGCTCGGAGTGTCGTCCCGGCAGGAGGCGATCTTGAAAGTGAAGGGCGGTTGATGGAACGGGCTTTTATCTTTGACGTGTTCGGCACCTGTGTCGATTGGCGTGAGAGTGTCGCAGCAGCGGTGCGCGTTGCCCTGCCGGAGGTCGATCCCCATGATTTTGCCGATGCCTGGCGGGCGGAATACGACCCGGCCATGGCGCGGATCCGGGCTGGCGACCGGGGCTATGTGCCTCTGGAGGTGCTGCATCTGGAGAACCTCGACCGGGTGGCCGCGCGCCTCGGCGTGTCGGTGTCGGACCGGGATGGGTTGAATGCGGTGTGGACGCAGCTTGCGCCCTGGCCCGATGTGGTGCCGGGGCTATTGGCCCTGCGCGCCCATGGGCTGATCGCGCCCTGTTCGAACGGTTCCATCGCGATGATGACCCGGCTGGCGCGGTTCGGCGGGCTGCCCTGGGATACGGTGGTGGGCGCCGATCTGGCGCGCGATTACAAGCCGCGCCCGGAGGTCTATCTGGCCTCGGCGCGCGCATTTGGCCTGGCGCCCGGCGCGGTCACCATGGTGGCGGCGCATAATGGCGATCTGGAGGCCGCCCGCGACGCCGGTCTGGGCACGGCGTTCGTGCCGCGATTGACCGAACATGGCCCGGGGCAGGCGACCGATCTTGCGCCGAGTGCCGATTGGGACATTGTCGCCGAGGATTTCACCGATCTTGCCCGGAAGGCTGCGCCATGAATGCTGACGACATCATCCGCCATCTTGATCTTGCGCCCCATCCCGAAGGCGGCTGGTATCGCCAGACCTGGGTGGCCGACAATGGCCCGCGCCCCTCGGGCACGGCGATCTACTTTCTGCTGAAGGCCGACGAGGTAAGCCATTGGCACCGGGTCGATGCGGCGGAGATCTGGCTGTATCACGCGGGCGCGCCCCTGATCTTGCGGATGGCAGAGACCGATGCCGGGCCTGCGACGGCCCATCTTCTGGGCCCGGATCTGGCGGCAGGCGAGGCGCCGCAACGGGTCGTGCCGACCCATCACTGGCAATCGGCCGAAAGCACCGGCGCCTGGACCCTGGTCAGTTGCACCGTTTCGCCGGGCTTCCAATTCGAGGGGTTCGAACTGGCCGCGCCGGGCTTTGACATCCCCGGCAAATAACCCCGAAAACCCTCTTGCGCAGACAACGGAGCCTCGCTAAAAGGCGGCTCCGGCGGGTGATTAGCTCAGTGGTAGAGCGCTTCGTTCACATCGAAGATGTCGGGAGTTCAAATCTCTCATCACCCACCAT
>JAOXSD010000337.1 GCA_025800205.1 Silicimonas sp.
GGTTTCGACATGGAGGGCGAGGCCTTCCAGTGCCGCCCGGCGCGGTTCGTTGCCTTCGGGCAGGGTGACCAGAACCGGGCAACCTGTGGTCAGGGCGGCGAGCGCTTGGCGGCGCAGGAGCGGCACGCCGCCGATGGGTTCCAGCAGCTTGTCACGCCCCCGCATCCGCGATGAGGCGCCGGCCGCAGGGAGCGCGAGAAGCGGGCTCACCGCTCCGGGATCAGCCCGCGCGGGCTGAACCGCAAGACCAGAAGCAGGATCAGCCCCATGGTCAGAAGCCGCATATGGGCGGCGCTGTCCAACAGGTGGTCCTTCAGCCAATAGCCATCCGACATTCCGGCAGTGATGGTTTCGATCAGGAAGAGGCCGAATGTGTCGACGGAAACCCAGAGATAAAATATTAAGAAGCCGCCCAGGACCGCGCCAAAGTTATTGCCGGACCCGCCGACGATCACCATCACCCAGACAAGGAAAGTGAACCGCAGGGGCTGGTAGGAGGCGGGTGTAAGCTGCCCGTCGAGCGTCGTCATCATCGCCCCGGCGAGCCCACAAACCGCCGAGCCGAGGATGAAGATCTGCAAATGCCGGGCGGTCACGTCTTTGCCCATGGCTTCGGCCGAGACTTCATTGTCGCGGATCGCCCGCATCATCCGGCCCCAGGGCGAAGCG
>JAOXSD010000348.1 GCA_025800205.1 Silicimonas sp.
CAGGGCACCGGCTATTCGGGCATCGAGAACCCGCTCTTCTACAAGGAGAACACGCGGATGTTCTACGGCGATGCCAAGGCGAGCCTCGACAATCTTCTGCCGAAGATCGACTGAGGTCTTGCATAGGAATTGGAGAAGCCCCGGTTCGCGCCGGGGCTTTTTCTTTGGGGGCTGTTGGGTGTTGCGCTGCGTTGGTTGGGGACTGGCAATGTCCGCTGTGAGCCCAAAGCGAGGGATGCTGCGTTTTTCATGAATGGCCGCATTTCGAATGTCCCCTAGGTGTCATCGCCCCCTTCCATAGCTACGACCCTTCAAGTATTAGAATTTCTAATTGAATAGGTGTTTTTAGAATCGGAAATTTGCTATGGAACCAAAAGCGGTTTTTTGGGGGGCGGTCTTGACCCTCTTGGCGGGGTGTGGAGGCCCCGAAGCCCCCAGAGGCGTCGGATTTGGCGGCCCATCGCCTGCCACCACAAATGCAGGACCAACCGAGGCATCTCAGCCCCGAGGCCCTTTTGGAGGGATTTTCGATAGCACGTTGAATGGTGTTTACAAGACCAGCACCGGCGTGCCCTGGTGGGATACAAACTCTGTCAAATATACAACCCAGCGCAAGCGCATCAATGCGGTAATGGCCAAGCGGGAAGCCACCCGGGTGGGGACCAGCAAACTTCGCCCGCCGCATGTAATACCCGTTTCAACCGGTGAAAGAACCGGGGTCTTTCGGATCGTCAGCGTTGATGGGCATACATTCGGTGTGCTGCACAAAGTCAGCAGTGCGGGCTTCTTTGCATTTCCCAATCCTGCGCAGGAAAAGCGCGTGGCCCTCACCTTGATGCAAAAGGGCCTGAAAATTGCAGGTTGCACGCAGACGGGCGAACCCGGATTTTCCATGGTGAACGGCGTTGTCCTCAAGTCAGCTTCGGTGCCAGCAGCATGTACGCGCGGATAGAAATTCAAAAAGGGAACATTCGATGATTAGACAATTGGGATTTGGACTCACTTTGATCGCTCTGTCGGCATGCGGCAATTCCTCGCCAACTGGGAAATTATCATCCCCGACTTCTGAATCAGAAAAGCGGGTCGCCATAAGCGTAGGTGGTGTTGGGATCATTGTGCAGTACGATCCCGCGGCGTCGCAGCCATCAACTGCCAAAGTTGTCTATTCGGACGATGTCAACATTGGCCAACTTCTTTCGCTCGAAACCGAGGTTCGACCTGCAATTGAACGCGCGACCGGGTGCAAGGTTGTTGCACCCAAGGTGGACGCGAACCGACTGATGCCGGAACAGGGAACGACCTTTGTACCTGTATCTTGCTAGGGCAAAAATCTACCCGATAAACTACCATTTTCGAGATCGCCAAAGCCGCCGTTCACTGATTGAAGGTGAACGGCGGCTCTGTCCCAAAACCCGACGATGCTCACCTGCGGCGCACCGCCCCTATCTCTTCCCCCACGTTAACCCTCTTTCCCACCCCGTCTTGATCAAGATCAAAGTTCGCCCCACATACATATTCTAAAACATGAATATGTATAAGCGATAAGGGGACGTACCATGTCCAATGCAACCAGCGCGGCGGAGCGCGCCTATTCTCCGCTCTATTTCCTCGCATCGCTCGGCTCCGGCGGGCTGGCGGTGACCTTCTTCATGTATCTGATGTTCTGGGTACCGCACCCGAACCAGCCGGTGCCGGTCTTCGAAGACCTCATGGCGGCGCTGCAGACGGGTGGTGTGCTGATGCAGGCCACGATCATTCTCGCCTGGGCCGGCATCGCCTGGTTCGGCTTCCGCAACCTCGCCCTGCTGGTCTGGAACCTGCGCCGCATCGGCACGTTCCGCGCCTCCGAAGCCGGTCAGAGCCATGCCGCCTCCAACGCAGGGTCTCAGGTGCTCGCCATGCCGCTCGCACTGGCGATGAGCGTGAATGTCATGTTCGTCCTCGGCATGGTCTTCGTGCCCGGCCTCTGGTCAGTGGTCGAATACCTCTTCCCGCTGGCACTGATCGCCTTCCTCGCCATTGGCTATCTGGCCTTCAAGCAATTGGGCGACTTCCTCGGCACCCGGTTCCAGGGGGGTGGGTTCAATTGTCAGGCGAACAATTCCTTTGCCCAGCTTCTGCCTGCCTTCACCTTTTCCATGGTCGGCGTCGGCCTTGCCGCCCCCAGTGCGATGAGCGGCAATGAAATCACCTCC
Organism: Silicimonas sp.; assembly: GCA_025800205.1. Taxonomy (GTDB): domain Bacteria; phylum Pseudomonadota; class Alphaproteobacteria; order Rhodobacterales; family Rhodobacteraceae; genus CALKXV01. Next base: position 2,196 of record JAOXSD010000348.1, read on the forward strand.
GGCCTGTCGATCATCCTGTCGGGCTTCTTCCTCGTCGCCTCGATCACCATGGTCGCCATCGGTGTTGTCATGGGCGTGCGGTCGATGCTGGAAAACGGCGTCGCCGTCGAAGCGGCCCCGACGCTGCTGATCCTCTTGCCGGTGGCCACCGTCGCCTCGATCCTGCTGCTGCGTCAGGGGCACGGCTTGCACGAGCATTTCGGCAGCCACGCGACAGCCGGTGACACAATGGTCTTCCTGTCGCGAATGATCTCGCTGGAAATCCTGTTTGCGATGTTCGGCCTTCTCGCACTCGCCCGCACCGGCTATTGGACGCGCTTCGTCTTCGGCTCGGAAACTTCGCCCGGGTCTTACGCGCTGGTCTGCCCCGGCATTGCCTTCTCGGTCCTGACCCATTTCTGGATCAATAAGGGGCTGGTGGCCGCTGGTCTGATCGCCAAATTCGGCATGGCCTATTGGGCGCTGACCGCCGTGGCGCTGGCCTCGCAACTCCTGATGATCCTGCTGGTGCTGCGGCTCAACAGGCAGCATTTCGGTCAGGAAGACACCGCAGCGGTGCCCGCCGAATAGGCGCTCAGGCCTCGCGCCATTCCCCCGGCGCGAGGCCATCGAGCGCCCATCTCCCCACCCGCCAGCGAATGAGCCGCAGGGTGGGGAAACCCACCGCCGCCGTCATCCGCCGCACCTGGCGGTTGCGGCCTTCGGTCAGAACCACCTCCACCCAGGCATCCGGCACCGTCTTGCGCATCCGCACCGGCGGGTCACGATCCCAGACCTGCGGCGCTTCGATCCGCCGTGCGCGCACCGCCTTTGCAGGCCCGTCCTTGAGGGTCACACCGCGCGTGAGCCGCGCCAGATCCGCCGCGCCCGGATCGCCCTCCACCTGCACCAGATAGGTCTTTTCGGTCTTGGTCTTCGGCGAGGCGATCCGCGCCTGCAGCTTGCCATTGTCGGTCAGCACCAGAAGCCCCTCGCTGTCCCGGTCGAGGCGACCGGCGGCATAGACGCCCTTGGGCAGGTCGAAGCCGGAGAGCGTCGGGCGCTCGGTGGGGCTTTTCACATCGGTGAATTGCGACAGCACGCCCATGGGCTTGTTGAACAGGATCACGCGGGACATGGGCGCTCAGAGACGGCGGAATGTGGTGATATAGGCGCGGTCGGATCCGTGACCTTCGGGCGCGGTGTCGCCGCTGCCATAGACCGCTTCGGTTCGCCGGTCGGGTCGGGTGATCTGGCCCATGGCCGCGGCCTGGGCAAAGGCGGTTTCAAACCCCATCGCCTCCCAGATTTCGTCACGGATCGACAGCACCGCCACTCCACCCGGCGCCAGGATGCGGATCAGTTCGGGCAGCGCCTCGGCGCCCACATGGCCATGGGTGAAAGTGCCGGCACTCAAGAGCCCCGCGTAAGTGCTGTCGGCAATGGGCAGGGCGGCTTTCAGATCGGCTTCGATCAGGTGGCGATAGCGGGACTTGGCGCGCGCCTCCGCCAGCATCTCGGGTGAGAAATCGAGCCCGTCGAGAAGGATTTCGCCAGGCAGCGCCTGCCCCACCGCACCGGTGCCGCAGCCGATGTCGAGCGCGGGGGCCAGACCGCCGGCGGCGAGGTAGCGTTCGACCACCAGATAGGGCAGCCGGTAGCCGGTGCCCGCGACGAACTCCGCATCATAGCGCGCCGCCCAGTCCCGGTAGAGCCGCAGGGCCTCTTCGGGGGATTGCAGCGCATAGGCGCCGTCGAGATCGGGATCATCGGCCATGGGCGCAGTATCGCGGCTTTCGCAAAATCGGCAAGGGCTCAGCCGCGTTCGACCACCATGGCGGCCATCAGATCGGCCATTGCCCGGGTCTGGCCGCCCGAAAGCGTGCCCCCCACCCCCAGACGGCGGCCGAATTTCCACCACAGGCCCGGCGCCCAGCCCCGATCCTCGGGGGTTTTCAGCCGGACCAGAAAGCCGTTCGAGGGTTTGAAGGCAAAGACGCCGCGTTCGACCCGGTCGATATTTTCGGCCGCCACCAGCATCCGGCCCGAGCGGGTGCGCAGCCCTGCCGGGGTCAGTTGCAGCCCGTCGCCGGTGGAGCGGTAGAGATGGCTGCAGGACCAAAGCACGAAGGCGCCGAGCCCGACGAAAAAGAGCCGCCACAGATCGGGCACATCGCCGAAGGCGAGCGCAATCAGCACGCCGCCCAGCACCAGAAGCGAGATCAGCGCCAGCGCCCGGCGAAAGGCCGAAGGGGCGATATCGAGGAGAATGTCGTCGCTGTCGCTCATGCCTGCACCATGCCCCGCGCCATTTGCCAGTGCATCTTGCGGATGCTGTCCCGCGACAGGTGCCCGTCTTCGCGGTACCAGGTCAAGACCCCGTTGAGCATGGCGATCATCGCCCGGGTCGTGACCCGCAGGTCAGGCAGGTGAAAGGCGCCCGAGGCGTCGCCGTCGCACAGGATCGCCTCCAGTTCGGCTTCATAGCGCCGCCGCATGACTTCGATCCGGCCGAAATTGTCCGGCGAAAGATTGCGCAGTTCCATGTAGGACAGAAACACCTCGTCGCTGCGGTCGAAATGGTAATCGACGTGGAAATGCACGAAGGTCTCCAGCCGCTCGAGCGGGGTTGCGCCGGATTTCGCGGCGGTCCAGGAGGCCAGAAGATGCTCCATGTGTTCGCGCAGGAGATCGAACAAAAGCGTTTGTTTGTCAGGGGTATAGAGGTAGAGCGCGCCGGCGCGCACGCCCACGTCCCCCGCGATCTCGCGCATCGAGACGGCAGCATAGCCGGAGCGCGCAAAGAGCCTCAGCGCCGACGCCTTGATCGCCGGGCCGGTGATATCCGCATGTGAGCCGGTTTTCCTCGCCATTTCCCCTGTCTATCTGAACATCCGTTCAATTCAATCCGCCTCTTGCCCCTCTGGTCATTTTCCTGCCCGGCCCATAGGGTCGCGCCATGCGGTATCTCATTTTCTGCTTCGCTCTTCTGGGCTGCGCGGACTGGCCCGAGATCAGCCAGACCCCGCCCCTGCGCGCCTCCGGCGACTGGCCGCGCCTGGTCTCGGCGGCAGAGCTTTATGCCGTTCTGCCCGAAGCGCGCGCCGATCGGCGCGACAGCCTCGCGGCCCGGGCATCCGCCCTGCGGGCCCGCGCCGCCATCCTGCGCCGCCCCGCCACCACCCGCGACCAGATGGAGGCCCTGCGCGCCCGTCTGCCCCGTTGAGCCGTTGCCCCCTGCCCCAATAGCCGCTAACAGGCTCTGACCTTTCGATTTGCTGTTACGGAGCTTCCCATGCCCAGCCCCCTTCGTCTTGGAATTGCCGGTCTCGGCACGGTTGGTGTCGGCGTGGTGCGGATCGTCCAGCGTCAGGCCGCGCTGCTCTCTGCGCGCACCGGGCGCGAGATCGTCATCTCCGCCGTCTCCGCCCGTTCAAAGGACAAGGATCGCGGCGTGCGGCTTTCGGAATATGCCTGGGAAGACGATCCCGTCGCGCTGGCCAAACGGGACGATGTGGATGTTTTTGTCGAGGTGATGGGCGGCTCCGACGGCGCCGCGAAAGACGCGACCGAAGCGGCGATTGCCGCCGGAAAACATGTGGTGAGCGCCAACAAGGCGCTCCTGGCCATGCATGGCCAGGCTCTGGCCGAAGCGGCCGAGGCCAAAGGGGTCGCGATCCGCTATGAAGCGGCCGTCGCAGGCGGCATTCCCTGCATCAAGGCCCTCTCGGAAGGCCTTGCCGGCAATGAGATTTCCCGGGTCATGGGGGTGATGAACGGCACCTGCAATTACATCCTGACACGGATGCAGGATGCGGGGCTCGACTATCAGACGGTCTTTGCCGAATGCGAGGAGCTTGGCTATCTCGAGGCCGATCCGACCCTGGATGTGGGCGGGATCGATGCGGGCCACAAGCTGGCGCTGCTGGTCTCGCTCGCCTTCGGCACCCAAGTGAATTACGACGCGCTGCAGATCGAGGGGATCGAGAAGATCACCATCGAGGACATTCAGCAGGCCGCCGACATGGGCTACCGGATCAAGCTTCTGGGCGTCGCACAACGCTCGGGCCGCGGGGTCGAGGCGCGGATGTCGCCGTGCCTCGTGCCCGCCGCCTCGCCGCTGGGCCAGCTTGAAGGGCCGATGAACATGATCGTTCTGGAGGGCGACAGCGTAGGGCAGATCGTGCTGCGGGGCGCAGGCGCCGGCGAAGGCCCCACGGCCAGCGCGGTGCTGGGCGATATCTGCGATCTGGCGCGCGGTGCGATGCAGCCGGTCTTTGGTGTGCCCGCAGGGGATCTCGCCCCGTCCGAAAGGGCGAAATCGGCAACCCCTGCAGCCTATTACCTGCGGATGGAACTGGCGGACAAGCCGGGCGCGCTGGCCAAGATCGCCGCCGTGCTGGGCGATGCGGGCGTGTCGATCGACCGGATGCGCCAATACGGCCATGACGCTGCCACCGCGCCGGTCCTGATCGTCACCCACCGGGCCGCGCAGGAGGCGCTCGAAACCGCGATTGCGGCGATGGAGTCGACCGGCGTGCTGGCCTCCGCCCCCGTCGCCCTGCGGATCGAGGACATCTGAAGCGCCTCAAATGTCGAAAAACAAGGCGGCGTTTACGGCGCGGTAAAACTCATCGGGTAATCTTGCCCCATGTTCTACCGCTCCCGACGCCGCCCCACCGAATATGACGCGCTGCTTGTTGCCGAAAGCGGCGAATACCCGGTGAAGGTGCGCAATGTGGCCGAGGAAGGCGTGTTTCTCACCGGCGTCGGCGGCTATGTCTATCCTGAGGCGGAGGTGGATCTGGTGGTCCATGACCATCGTCTGCCGGGCTTTGTCTCCTGGGTGAATGAGGACAAGGTCGGCGTGAAAATGAAGACGCCGCTGTCGAAATCCATGGTCTCGCGGATCGCGCGCAGCACCGGCGGGTCGGTCTACGGGCGGTCTGTCTAGACCCGGCTCCTTCAGAAGATCAAAAGCCAGAACCGCGCGACATAAAGCTCCATCGCCAAAAGCACCGCAATCAGCAGCCGGGGCGTCCAGGCGCGATAGCGCCAGAGCAACAGCCCGGCCAGCAACACCGACAGCCCCGCTTCCATCGGCCCGAAGATCCCCGCATGGGCGCGCCTGTCCCAGTAGCTGAACGGCCCGTGGAAAATCCAGTCGCTCAAAGGCCAGAAGTGCTTGCGCGCATCCTCTGTATGGAGCGGGAAATCCAGCGCCAGATGCAGCAGACCCGCCGCTGCGAAGACCTGCACCAGTGGCCAGCGCCGCCAGAGGGCGATGCCCAGCAGCAGCCCCCAGAGCACGAAGGAATTGTCGACCGCAAAGACCGCCTGCCAGCTGTCGGAAAAGTAATATTCGCGGAACACGGTTTCGGGCGGGATGCCGAGAAGGAAGATCGAAACACCGCCCAGCAGATAGAGCGACAGATCGGGCGCCAGCGCGCCGAGACAGGCCGCCGCCAGCGCGCCCTTCCGGTCGGGCCGCGCAAAGGCGGCCGCGCCAAAGATCAGATGGGCCGGCGTGTTCATCGCCCGCCCTGCCCGATCAGCTCAGGTCACGGCTGGTCATGGCGCGCTTGATCTCCTGACGGACCAGCTTGCGCACATTGCGGGTGATCCGCTCGCCCAGATCGCCCTGCAATTCGGCGCGGATCATCCGCGCGACCAGCAATTGCATCGCCTCCTCATCGGGCAGCGCCGCCAGCGCGGCTTCCGCCTGATCGGCTTCGGAGGCGGCAGGTGCGGGGGCCGGATCCGAATGGGGCGCGCCCGGGTCGGGAACCGCACAGGGCTGCGGCGCGGCAGCCTCCGGCACGGTGATCGGCGCATCCAGCGTCAGCGTGTCATGCGGCGAGGCGGACAGGTCGCTTTCCGTCGTGGACAAAAGAACCGATGCGCTGACCTCGGGATCCGGCGTGTCGGCGGAAAAGATGCTGGGATCAAAGCCCGGCAGATCGAGCCGGTCGGCATCGGCTTCCGCACTCGGCTCGGCCTCTGCGGCTTCGGGCTGATCCGTGTTCTCGGCGGAGGGCAGCGATGCGGCCACCGCCTCGGTCAGAGCGGCGTCAAAGGCGGCATTGGCGGCCTCCTCTGCGGGCGCGGCCTCGGTTTCGGTTTCGGGCTCCGGCGCGGCGTCCGGCTCAGGCTCAGGCTCGGCAGCGGCGGCCTGGGGCGGCATCGGTTCCGAAATCGGGCGGCCGGCGGCAATGCGCGCCTCGAAACTGCGCACCACATCATCGGGATCGCCAAAGACATGCACCTCCGCCTTGGGGCGCGGCTCCAGCGGCACATCCTCGGCCATCGGCGCCTCGGCCACCTCGTCATTGGCGTTGTCCGCAGGCGGAACACGGCTGTCATGGGACGCGAAGGGCGGCACCTGGGGCGCGGCCTCGGCGGGGCCCGTGTCCTCTTCGGTCTCGGGAGTGCTGTCGACCAGCGTGATCTGGCTCAACCGCTGGGACGAACGGCGGCGCGACGTCTCTCCGGCGGCGCGCGGCGGACGGGTGTAAACGATACGGTTGGGCCGGTGCTGGTCCTGGTCTTCGCTGCCGTCGGGCTCGAACTCATCCTCCGCCTGCTCGCCGAGGGCCGCTTCCAGCTCCGCCACGCGGGCCTCCAGGGAATGGCTTTTGGTCTCGGGGGCGGCATGGGCCGATTCGACCCGTTGCGCATCGGTCAGCACCAGGGCGCCCGGGCCTTCCGGCAGGGGCAGACGCGGTTTGCGCGGCAATTCACTGGAAACAAGGCGCCTGACAGACGACAAGACGTCTTCGACCTGCTTCTCCGAAACACTATTCGCCATCTGCACCTGCCCATTCTTGCCCGGCTCCGAGGTTACCCCGCAGAGTTTGGACAAACAAGCTGTTGATCGTGCTCGGCTTAGTTCCGACCAATGGCCCGGAACAATTTGTCGAGCTTCTTGCCTTCCGGGCTCACCCCATGGGTGGGACCGTCCTTCACCGCATTATAATAGGCGGCCGGGTCGTAGATCGGCACGTTGAGGCCGAGATATTCCGCCGTCAGCAGCCCCATGGCATCGAGCACCTGATAGACGGCAATGTGCCGGTCCACCGTGGCCGAAACCCGGCTGGTCTGAGCATCGAGCAATTCCTGCTCCTGGTCGAGCACCTCAAGGGTGGTCCGGGCACCAAGCTGCAATTCCTCGCGCACGCCCTCAAGGGCCAGCTGCGCCGCCTTCACCTGCCGGTCGGAGGCATCGATCGAGGCGATGGCCACCGCAAGGCTGGCATAGGCATTGCCCACTTCCTGCTCCACCGTCAGCCCGGTGGAATAAAGCTGTGCCCGCACCTGATCGCGCACGGCCTTGGCCTGACGCGCGGCCGAGGCAATCGCCCCGCCCTGATAGATCGGACCGGAGAGTTCGATCCCCAGCGCCGTGCTGTCGGTGCCGCTGTCATTGACCGAAAAACGCCCCGTGGCATTGAGCGAGGGATAGATCGACTGGGTGGCGCGCATCACGCCGATCTCCGCGGCCGTCACCTGATGCTGCACGGCCTTGAGCTGTGGGTTGATCTGGCGGGCGCGGGATTTCGCCTCGGCTTCTGTCCGCGGTACTTTCGGGCTCCGCGGCGGCGGCGCCAACTGGCCGGGATAGCGCCCGATGATGGTCTTGTAGGCCTCGCGTGCCTGGGCGAGCCCGCCCTGTTCGGCGGCCAGACCGCTGCGGGCCGCCGCCAGCCGGGCCTCGGCCAGCGACACGTCGGTGCGGGTCACCTCGCCGACTTCGAACCGGTCGCGGGTGGCACGCAATTGCTGGGTCAGAAGGCGCACGTTGTTTTCGCGCAGCCCGACGAAAGCCTCGGACCGGCGCACGCCCAGATAGGCCTGCACCGCGTTGAACAGAACGGTGTTCTCGATGTCCATCAGCCCCGCCCGGGTGGCGAGCACGGTTTCCTTGGCCGCGTCGATGCCCAGTTGGGAGCGACCGAAATCATAAAGCAGCAGGCTCGACGACAGGGTCGCAGTGACGGTGAAATCATCGGACACCGACGGATCGGTGTAATTGGCCGAAAGCGCGTAGTTGATCACCGGCCGCAGGGCCGCGACGGCCTGGGCCACATCTTCGTCAGCGGCCCGCAGAACCGCCCGGTTCTGGGCGATCAGCCCGCTGGTGCGATAGGCATTGGCCAGGGCATCCGAGAGCGTTTCCGCCTGCGCAGGGCCCATGGACATGCCCGCCGCACAGATCAGCGCAGCCGTCGTTTTCAATACGCTCTTCACCCGTTCTCTCCAATTTTCAAAGCGCGAAAGAGCGCTCTTGTTCAAAACCGGGAAGCACAGGCGCTGATCCATTGAACATGAAACGCCAGCTGACTTTGCCTTCCGCCTTGTACCCAAGGCGCATCTCGCCATGCGACCCGTCGGCGAAGAGTGCAGCAATTCTGCCGCCATCTTTCAACTGCGCAATCAGAGATTCGGGAATTTTTTGCACAGCGCCTTGCAAAAGGATCACGTCATAAGGCCCGTGCTTGTCCGCCCCCTCGACCAGGGCACCTTCGATCAGCGCCACATTGTCGGCCGAAATCTCGGCCAGCGCGCGCTCCGCCTCCTGGGCAAGATCGGGATTTTCTTCAACGGCCACAACGGCTTCCGCCATGCGCGCCACCAGCGCCGAGGAATATCCCAGCCCCGGTCCGATATCGAGCACCAGCTCATCGCCCTGGATATCCACCGCATCGAGCATCTTGCCCATCAGCCGTGGGTCCAGCAGAACCCGATTGGTGTCGAGTTCGATCTGCTCACCCGCATAGGCGGCCGCGCGCCGATCCTGGGGCACGAACCCCTCCCGGGGCACGGAAAGCATGGCCTCGATGATCGGAAACTTGGTGACATCGGAGGGACGCACCTGGGTGTCCACCATGGTCGTGCGGAGGGCGGCGAAATCGGTCATGACCTAAACTCTTCGGTTCAGAAAGTTCGGCTTGGGTGTGCCATATTCGGAAAGATGCGGCAATGGCCGATCCACCTGCCCTGCCCTGCGATATCCACTTGCACCCGCCGCGTGGCGCGTCTAAAGGAACCGAGGCTTCGGCGAGTTGGCGGAGTGGTTACGCAGCGGATTGCAAATCCGTGTACACCGGTTCGATTCCGGTACTCGCCTCCAAATTTTTCTTTATATTACAACGTCTTATTCACCACCCACACTCGGACCCGCCAACCGAGCACAGCATTGACACAGTTTTTGGCTTCTGGACTGCTCTGGACGCCGTGTCAGACCAGCTCGAATAAGATTAACACCTAGGCGTTCAGGATCGTCACCAAATCCTTGGAGCGGAGATTCAAGTTCCCAGCACAGCCTACCACAAGGCATCGTTGTGTTGACCAACGCCTGAGGTTGTGCCCCACTATATCTTGCGGCGCCCCACGCGTTGGTTTTTCGCAAAGGCAGGCAATTCGAGGAAAGTTATTTTGAAGCGAAAAGAGAAACTTAGCATGAGCATCCATGTTGGAATGCTCGAAGCACTCGGTGTCAATATGTACACCTCCGTCGGGCAAAGCCTGGTGGAATTCATTGCCAACGGCTTTGATGCGGATGCCAAGAAGGTCGAAGTCGAATTCCCTTTCGAAGAAATTGAGAAAGAGCGAAAGCGCATAAGAGACCAGGCAAAAGAAAAGAGCGGGTTCGACCACAAGCAGGGGGTCTACGATCCACTTCCGCCAGAAGTGGAAATTGTCATTTCGGATGACGGTCACGGCATGATCGTTGATGAGATTGAGACGAAGTTTCTCGTGCTTAGCCGGAATAGACGCAAGGAAGGCGCCGAGGGCCAGAAATCCGAAAGCGGAAACCGGACGGTTATGGGCCGGAAGGGCCTAGGAAAACTCGCTGGTTTTGGCGCAGCGCAAGAGGTCGAGATTTGCACCAAGCGAAAGGGAGAAACCTATTCAACAACGGTCAAGATGGACTTCGAAGAAATCTCTTCGAAGGAGGATGTCGGTAAAGTTGTTTTCGAACCCGAATACAAGGAAGGCCTGGACGCTGACGAACACGGAACCACCGTGAAGTTGCGGCGTCTCAGATGCGACTCCATCAAGGCAAGCGAAAGCGCGGTCCTAAATACGCTTGTTCGCAACTTCGCACACTTCGGCACAGATTTCGATGTGTTCCTTGGCACCCAAAAAGTCGAGGCGCCTGAGGTAGACTACGAATTTGTATATGTTGGAGACGGCCCAAATAGCGCAGATGGATTTGGTGAGATTGAAATCAACGTTGAGGACGAATTCACCTATCCAGTACGAGCTTGGGTTGGTTTCCGCTATCACAAGGAACACA
>JAOXSD010000350.1 GCA_025800205.1 Silicimonas sp.
GCCACTGGTGCTGCAGGATCAGGCGCAGCGGTTTGATGTGCATCCGATCCTGTCGCTGATGCGCCGTCCGAATGCGGCGCAGGGGCGGGCCGAGTTGATGGAGGCGCTGTTCGGGCAGTTGCTGCTGTCGGGCAATGCCTATGTCGAGGCTGTGCAGGCTGACGAGGGTTTACCAGTTGAGCTGCATGTGCTGCGCTCGGACCGGATGAGCGTGGTGCCGGGGGCGGATGGTTGGCCCAAGGCGTATGACTATGCCGTGGGCGGCAAGACGCACCGGTTTGCGGCGGAAAACATCTGCCATATCAAGTCGTTCCACCCGCAGGACGACCATTACGGGTTCTCGCCGATGCAGGCGGCGGCGATGGCGATTGATGTGCATAACAGCGCGTCTCGGTGGTCGAAATCGCTGCTGGACAATGCGGCGCGGCCTTCGGGGGCGCTGGTGTGGAAAGGCGATGGCCATGGGGTGATGGCCGAGGATCAGTTCCGGCGTCTGTCGGACGAGATCGAGCAGAACTATCGCGGGGCGCGCAATGCGGGTCGTCCGATGGTTCTGGAGGGGGGCTTGGATTGGAAGCCGATGGGCTTTTCGCCCTCGGATATGGAGTTTCAAAAGACCAAGGAAGCCGCCGCCCGCGAGATCGCGCTGGCCTTTGGGGTCCCGCCGATGCTGCTGGGGATACAAGGCGACGCGACCTATTCGAACTATCAGGAGGCCAACCGGGCGTTTTACCGCCTGACCGTGCTGCCTCTGGTGACGCGGGTGGCGGCGGCG
>JAOXSD010000353.1 GCA_025800205.1 Silicimonas sp.
GCAGCCTTGCGATAGACGATGAGCGACGACACCCCAACCCCAGATCAGGCGCCCGGAGCGCCGCATCCGCGCGAGACCGCGCAATTGTTCGGGCAGGACACGGCCGAGCACGCGTTTCTGAGCGCCTACAACTCGGACCGGCTGCACCATGGCTGGCTTCTGACCGGCCCGCGCGGAGTCGGCAAGGCCACGCTGGCATGGCGGATCGCGCGGTTTCTGCTCGCCACCCCTCCGGCGGATGACGGAGGGCTGTTCGGCACGCCTCCGCCCCCGCAAACGCTGGAGATTGACCCGGACCATCCGGTCTCGCATCGTATTTCTGCTGGCGCAGAACCGGGGCTGGCGGCGATCACCCGGTCGCTGAACGATCAGGGGCGATTGCGAAATGAAATCGTGGTGGATGACATCCGCAAGCTGGGCAAATTCTTTGGCCTGTCCTCGGCAGATGGCGGGCGGCGCGTGGTCATTGTGGACGCGGCTGATGAGATGAATGTCAGCGCCGCGAATGCTCTTCTGAAAATGCTGGAGGAGCCACCGGCGCGCAC
>JAOXSD010000244.1 GCA_025800205.1 Silicimonas sp.
TCGTTGAGCGATACTTCAACAAGCTCAAACACTTCCGCCGTATCGCCACACGCTTCGAGAAGCTCGCCGTGACATATCTCGCTGCCGTAGCTCTCGCCTTAGCAAGGCTTTGGACCAGAGCTTATGAGTCCACTACCTAGCCCTCGGGTGTGTTTCTGGGTGCTGGAGAAAGGGTTGCTCGCGCAACTGATCGACCGTTGGTCCGAGTGGTCGGAGCGGTTTTGGTCGGCTGACAATTAGCAGCGTCAGGGCTGATGGACATCCTCGACCGCCTCAAGGACCGGTCCCGCGCGCGCCAAGAGGTCGGTGAGCAGGTCAACCATGTGATCCGCCGCCTGAACCTGGATCGGCATGCGGCGGCAGTCGAAATCGAGGATCTGAGAACGACGATCAAAGGGCTTCGGGCGCAGACTTCTCGGTTGATGCAGGGTGACGGCGGGGAGCAATGATGGACGAAGTTCAAACCCTTTGCGATTTATGTGGCCAGCCTATGCGCTGGTGTGAGTATGAAGGCGATGAAAACAACGGATGCGCAGAGTGCTGGAAGTGCGACAATCCCGATTGCATCCTTGAACGTTCTGGCGGCATGGGTGGCGCCGCGTCACATTCCCGAAAGATGGTCGGGCTGAGGCATGAAGCGCTTCGCCGCTTGACCGCGCGAGACCAGTGACTCCCACAGTATCGCTTTGTTCCCCCTATGTCGGTGGGAGTCAAAACAAGCCAAGTGACTGATATTCCGTGATGCTCGGGGAATTCAAAATCCCCTGCAGCACTCTGGGGATTCTCTGGGGATCGTATGCCTAAACACCCCCAGACGTTCCCGATTTTTCCCACCATGACTTCTTGATCGGCTTCTCTATCTTAGGCCAAATTGTGACCTAAGCCAATGAATTACCGAAAGAATTTTTCTTGATTGATTGGAGCGGGTGAAGGGAATCGAACCCTCGTCTTAAGCTTGGGAAGCTCCTGCTCTACCATTGAGCTACACCCGCTGCGCCCGCGTCCATAGCGGGCCGGGGGCAGGGAGGTCAAGACCCCGCGCGCATTACCCCCGCCGCCGTCTCCGCCGCCCGCCGCCATCGCCGCCACCGGTGTTGAAACTGACCTGGGGCAGCTCCGGCAGATGGGGAAAGGCATCCGTCGCATGCGGGATCGCATTGGCGGCGATGAAATGCTCCTGAAAACGCGGCTCGATGGCGGTTTCCACCTTCTGGATCCGGGTGACTTCCGTTTCGATCCGGGCCCGGGCCGAGATGTCGCAAAGGGCGATCCGCGCACCTGTGCCCGCCGCATTGCCCGCCGATGTCACCTTGTCGATCTCGCAATCGGGGATCATCCCCAGCACCATGGCGTGTTTGGGCGAGATATGGGCGCCAAAGGCCCCCGCGAGGGTGATCCGATCGACCGCATCCACCTCCAATTCGTCCATCAATAGGCGCGCGCCCGCGTAAAGCGCTGATTTCGCAAGCTGAATGGCGCGGATATCGCCCTGGGTGACAGTGATGACAGTGCCCCCCTCGGCGCTGTCGTCCCAGATCACATAGGCCTGAGTGCGCCCATCCTCGATGCAGCGGGCCGATCCGGTCTGGTCTGCCGAGCCGATCAGCCCCGACGGGTCGAGCAGCCCCGCCAGCCGCATCTCGGCCACCGCCTCGATAATGCCCGAGCCACAAATGCCGGTGACGCCGGTCACCGCGATGGCGGCCGCAAAGCCGGGATCGTCGGACCAGAGATCGGAGCCGATGACGCGAAAGCGCGGGTCTTTGGTGACCGGGTCGATCTCGATCCGTTCGATGGCACCGGGGGCGGCGCGCTGGCCCGAAGAGATCTGCGCGCCCTCGAAGGCCGGGCCGGTGGGGGAGGAGCAGGCGAGCACCCGGTCCTTGGTGCCCAGGAGGATCTCCGCATTGGTACCGACGTCGCAGATCAGCACCAGGTCTTCGGATTTATAGGGCTCTTCCGACAGCGCCACGGCGGCGCAATCGGCGCCCACATGGCCTGCAATGCAGGGCAGGAGATAGCCGCGCGCCTCCGGGTTGATCGAGGCAAGGCCGAACTCGCCCGCAGGCACGTTCACCGGGTCGGAGGTGGCCAGCGCGAAGGGGGCTTGCCCCAATTCGACGGGGTCGATGCCCAAAAGCAGGTGGTGCATGACCGGGTTGCAGACCACCGTCGCCTCGACGATCTGGGCGGGGGTGATCTCGGCCTCCTGGGCCAGATCCACCGCCAGCGTATCCATGGCGGCGCGCACTGCTTCGGTCATTTCCGCATCACCGCCGGGGTTCATCATGGCGTAGGAGACCCGGCTCATCAGGTCTTCGCCAAAGCGGATCTGCGGGTTCATCAGACCGGACGAGGCCAGCACCTGACCATTGCGCAGATCGCAGAGATGGGCGGCGATGGTGGTGGAGCCGAGGTCGATGGCCAACCCATAAAGCCGGTCTTCGGAATAGCCGGGCCAGAGATCCACCAGGATCGGCCGTCCGCCGCGATGGTCGTGCCAGATGGCGGCGGTGACGGCCCAATTGCCCTTGCGCAGCACCCCCTGAAGACGGGCCAGCAGGCGCGGAGAGGCGGCGACGTTTTCGACGCCCCAGTCGCGGGTGAGTGCTTCGCGCAGCCGTTGCAGATCGCCGGTGGGTTCGTGCATGTCAGGTTCGCGCACCTCGACGTAATAGAGCCGGGTGGCGGGATCCATCGTGATCTCGCGCGTGGCCGCCGCCTTGCGCACCACCTGTTTGTGGACCTGGCTTTCGGGCGGCACGTCGATGACCACATCGCTTTGGATCGTCGCCTGACAGCCCAGTCGGCGCCCCGGTTTCAGCCCACGCTTTTCGTCATAGCGCGCCTCGACCGCGTTGAAATCCGACAACGCGTCCTCGGCCACCGTCACCCCATGTTTGGGGAATTGCCCGACGCCGGGCGAGACCTGGCATTTCGAACAGATGCCGCGCCCGCCGCAGACCGAATCGAGATCGACGCCCAATTGCCGCGCGGCCGTCAGAACGGGCGTGCCCACGGGCACCTCGCCGCGCTTGCCGGAGGGGGTGAAGATCACCAGGGCCGTGTCCTTGGTCATGGGCGCTCCTTTGCTTGCCCCGCGAAAGTAACGCCCTGATTTCTGGTGGAAAGCCCGGTTGCGCCGAAAAACCGCCCAAACCCGTCAGAAAGCGTCAGACAGCCTTGGGTTTCGCCTCGACAGCGTCGAGCCAGGCCAGCACATCCGCCCGATTTTCGTCAAGACGCGGCGCGGCGCCCCTGGTTTCGGGATCGGGCATGCCCTCGATCTTGATCGGATTGCCCGGCACCCGGTGGATGCCGTCGCCCCAGCGCGGCACCTCGACGACCATGTTGCGTGCGGTGATCTGCGGGTCGTCCATCGCTTCGGCCACGTTCTGGATCGGGCCTGTCGGGATGCCAGCGGCCTCCAGCGTGTCGATCCAGTGCTGGCGCGGCTGTTCAAGCGTCACCTGTTCGATATGACGTTTCAGCACGCGCTCGTTCTCGCAGCGCGCGGCATTGGTGAGGAATTTCGGATCGCTCGCCAGCGCTTCCAGTCCCAGCACGGCGCAGAGCTGTGCGAAAAGCGCGTCATTGCCCGCCGCGATGATGAAAAGCCCATCCGAGCCGTGGAAGGCATCAAAGGGTGTGATCGTCGGGTGCCGTGTGCCAGCGGGGCCCGGGGCCTCGCCACTGGTGGAGACGATGGCGGCGGCATGTTCCTGAATGGCGAGTTGGCAGTCGAGCATGGCAATGTCGATCCGGCGGCCAAGCCCGGTGCACTCGCGCTCGTAAAGTGCGGCCAGCACGCCCTGGGTCAGGTAGAGCCCCGCCACGATATCGCCGATGGAGGCGCCGACGCGGACCGGATCGCGGCCCCTCTCGCCGGTGATCGACATCACCCCGCCGCGCGCCTGCACCACCATGTCATAGGCGGGGCGCAACATGTCGGGGCCGGAATGACCAAAACCCGAGACTGAACCATAGATCAGCCGGGGATGCTGCGCGTGCAGCGCCTCCCAGCCCAGACCCAGCCGGTCCATCACGCCGGGGCGGAAGTTTTCGACCAGCACATCCGCTTGAGGCAGCAGCCGGTCGAAAATCGCCCGGTCACCCTCGTCGCGCAGGTCCAGCGCGATGCTTTCCTTGCCCGCGTTAAGGGCCGAGAAATACGCGCTTTCATCCTCCAGAAACGGTGGAAAGGCGCGTGTGTCGTCGCCCAAACCGGGTCGTTCGACCTTGATGATCCGCGCGCCCAGATTGGCCAGCCCCGTGGTGCAGAACGGGCCTGCCAGCACATGGGTCAGATCGATGACGACAAGATCGGAAAGGGGGTAGGACATGGATGTTCACGCGCTTTGCTGCAATTGCATCCTGCCCAGATAACCAACGATTGTTTAGGATCAATGACAGATCCCGGGGGATGACGCCCCGGAACCTGTCCGGAGCGCCTCATTTCTCAGCGCCGGCGGCGGCGTCCGCCTTCGCGGCGGGCGCGCCCCCCACCCGAGGGGGCTTTGTTCATGCGGATCCAGTTGCCGCCCGAGGGGTCGTTGTTGTTGAGGAAGTCGGCCGCGCGGATCGACAGCGTTTCTTCCGAGGCGACACCGGTTTTCGGCGCAAGGCCCAGAAGCGGCGCGATGGTGTTCAGGTCGAGGCCTTCGGGGATCTCGACCCCCATGGCGGTCAGCCGCGCGATGCGTTCGGCCACCAGATCAGCGTCAGGCGCCATGCCCAGAAGCGGGCGCAGGGCCTTCATGTCGATGTCCTCGGGCGCGGTGACGCCGATGGCTTTCAGCGCATCAAGCCGCTCGCCGGTGGCCTTCAGCGTCTTCGGCATCGCCACCGGGTTCATGATGGCGCTGGTCATGCCGTGGCTCGCGGCCATGGCGAGGAAGGCATTGTTGATCCCGTGGCGGTTCGGCAAGCCGAAGGAAATGTTCGAGGCCCCGCAGGTGGTGTTCACGCCCAGTTCCTCGCGCAGCTTGCGCACCAGGGTGAAGACCTGCTGACCGGCCGTCGCCATGGCGCCCACCGGCATCACCAGCGGATCGACCACGATGTCATGGGCGGGAATGCCGAAATCGGCGGCCCGTTCGACGATCTTTTTCGCCACATCGAAACGCACATCGGGGTCTTCGGAAATCCCGGTGTCGTCATTCGAGATCGCCACCACCGGCACGTTGTATTTCTTCACCAGCGGCAGCACGAGTTCGAGCCGCTCTTCCTCGCCGGTGACCGAGTTCAGAAGCGGGCGGCCTTCCGCCGCCTGCAACCCGGCTTCCAGCGCGCCGGGGACCGATGAGTCGATGCAGAGCGGCACGTCGACCAGACCCTGAACCAGTTCGACCATCTTGGTCATCAGGGGCGGCTCGGTCTCGTTCGGGTTGGGGTTCGAGTTGTAGACCACGCCTGCGTTGATATCGAGCACCTGGGCGCCACAGGCCACCTGTTCCAGCGCGTCTTTCTCGACGGTGGAGAAATTGCCCGCTTCCAGTTCGGCGGCCAGCAATTTGCGGCCCGTAGGATTGATCCGTTCGCCGATGACGCAGAACGGTTCATCAAAACCGATGGTGACGGTCTGGGTTTTCGATTCGAGGACGGTGCGCGTCATTTTGGGCCCTTTGAACTGGCTTTATGGTTTCCGTGCGAAACTGGGGCGGCGGCGCGTTCCCTGCGCCGCGCAAAACGACACCCCTTGCATTGAAAAAGACACATACAAGGGGCGCGCGGTCCAGGCGAGGGCAGGGGGCGTGAAATCTTCTCACCAAGATTATGAGACATTGGGGCTTTGGCGATTGTGCGCGCGTCGCTAAGTCTCCTCATCATGTCGAAATCCGGCATGGGGGGCGGCTTTGCGCCCTGTAGAGAGATTTGAAAGAGGAGTGAGGTCTTGCCCGAGATCACAATCGTTTACTGGCGCGACATGCCCGCGCAGGTCATCGTTGGAAAGGGCCGCCGTGGCGCGAAAGCGCCTTTGAGCGAGCGGTTCGAACAGGCGATCGACCGGGCTGCGATGAAGGTTGGCGCCAAGGACAGCGATGCCTATCTGTCGGAATGGCGGAAGGTGGCATCGGGCGAGCGGGACGGAACCCCTCAGGACGCGGCCGATGCCGAGGCCGCACGGATTGAAGAGGATTATGATCAGGACCGCCTCAAGGCGCTGATCGCGAACGACGGATGGGCCTGAGCCCCTGTGACATAAGGAACCGCGTTATGGCGTTGTTGAACTTCCGCAAGAAGACCGAAGGGGCCCCCCCCGTCGATCCGAAAGTGTCCGATTTCCTTCAGGATTTCTCCATCGAGGTGATGCCGCGCACCGCCGAGAAGGTCGAGGATTTCCGCGCCATCCTGCCCGCAGCCACGCGGGTCTACATCGCCCATATCGAAGGTACGCCGATCGAGGATATGGTCGCCACCGCCAAGCGTCTGAGCGCGGACGGCTTTCAGGTCATGCCCCATTTCCCCGCCCGCATCATCAAGGATGCCGCGACGCTGGAAGACTGGATCGCCCGCTATCAGGGCGAAGCGGATGTGAAGCAGGCGCTGCTGCTCGCAGGTGGCGTGGCCGAACCCCATGGGGATTTCTCGGATTCCATGCAGCTTCTGGAAAACGGCGCCTTTGACCGCGCAGGCTTCACCCGGCTCCATGTGGCCGGTCACCCCGAGGGCAACAAGGACATCGACCCCAAGGGTGGGGTAGCCAATGTGGAAGAGGCGCTGCGCTGGAAAAACAATTTCAACGCCCGCACCGATGCGGACATGGCGATCATCACGCAGTTTGCCTTCGACGCCGGTCCGATCATCGAATGGGCCAACAGCGTTGCGGCCAGCGGCGTCGGCCTGCCGATCCATATCGGGATTGCCGGGCCTGCCAAACTGCAGACCCTGATCAAATTCGCCATTGCCTGCGGTGTCGGCCCCTCGCTGAAAGTGCTGCAGAAACGTGCGCTCGATGTGTCGAAACTGCTGCTGCCCTATGAGCCCGACGATGTCGTGACGGCGCTGGCCCATCACAAGGCGGCAAACCCCGATTTCAACATCAGCCACCTGCATCTCTTCCCGCTGGGCGGGATCAAGACCTCGGCCAATTGGGCCCAAGCCCGGGGCGCGCAGGCGGTGGCGGCGGGCTGACGCCCGCCTCCTGGCTCAGCCCCGGTCGGTGTCATAGGGCCCGGGCTGGCCGTCGGCAAAGATCAGAAAACCGCCGATGGCCAGAAGGGTCGCGGGGACCATGGACATGAGCCCCAGCCCGAAGGACCAGATGATCCCGACCGCAGCGGCGCCCATGAGCCCCGCGCCGAGTTCCGCGCGTTTGCCCGCGATCCCGGCGCCGATCAGCCCCAGGACCGGCAGCAGCACCGACATGATCCGGTAGAATTGCAGGCTCGCTGCGCCCTCCCCATAGCCGATCGACTGGGACAGCGAGCCCAGCGCGGTCGAGGCGCTGTAGCCCGCAGCACCGATGCCGAGGGCAATCACACCGCCGATCAGTCCCAAAACACTTCCCGTTTTCATCTCAATCTCCTGTTCAAATTTTTCAACCTGTCAGTTTGCCGGGCGGCCCCGGACTGGCCCGGGCGCGCCGGTGAGGTCAGGGATAGAAAGCGAGATCTGCTAAGTAAATGAAATCACGATGATATTTTCTGTGATCCGGCTTTGCTGCCAGCCGCTCCCCGGGGGGCTGAGGGGCCGAAAAATCCCGCCCGCCCCTTGCTTGCCAAGCCCGGGGGGCACAGATAGATTGCGCGACAATCAAACGGGCGCCCGTCGGGTCGCTTGGGGAAACGACTAAGACAAAGGAAAACGACCCATGTTCGTGACACCAGCCTATGCTCAGGCGGCCGGTGGCGGTGCGGGCGCCAGCCTGATGGCTCAACTGCCCTTCTTCATTGCCATTTTCGCCATCTTCTACTTCCTGCTGATCCGCCCCCAGCAGAAGAAACTGAAAGAGCATCAGGCGATGGTCGAAGCGCTGCGCCGTGGCGATCAGGTGGTCACCCAGGGCGGTGTCGTCGGCAAGGTGACCAAGGTGCGCGACGATGGCGAGGTCGAGATCGAAATCGCCAAGGACGTCAATATCCGCGTGATCAAGCACACGATTCAGACGGTTCGTTCCAAGACCGAACCGGCAAGCTAAGGGGCTGATATGCTTCAGATTCCCCTCTGGAAGCGGGTGGTGATTCTCGGCATCTGCGTGGCCGGGATATTGTTTTCCTTTCCGATCGGATTTTACGGCACGGTCGAGCGTTACAATGACGCCGTGACCGAGATCGAGAAATTCGGCTCCACGCCCGAGCGCGAGGCGGATGCGACCCTCTGGCCGTCTTTCCTGCCCTCGACGCTGGTCAATCTCGGCCTCGATCTGCGCGGTGGCGCGCAGCTTCTGGCCGAGGTGCAGGTCGAAGACGTCTATGCCGACCGCATGGATGTCTACTGGCTGGAAAGCCGCGAGGCGCTGGTGGAAATCCGGGGTCAGGTGGGCTTCGTGGAGCGCGTCAATGACGCCCCCGAAGGCACCCTGCAGATCCGCATCCAGAAACCCGAGGCCATGAGCGCCGCCCTTCAGGCGATCCGCGATCTGGCCCAGCCGGTGGTCAGCCTCACCGGCGTCGGCTCCACCGACATCGTCGTGGCGGGGCAAGGGAATGTGATCACCGTGCAATTGTCGGAGGAGGAAAAACTCGCCACCGATCAGCGCACGGTGCAGCAATCGCTGGAAATCATCCGCCGGAGGATCGACGAGGTCGGCACCCGCGAACCGACGATCCAGCGTCAGGGCGAGGACCGCATTCTGATCCAGGTGCCGGGTCTTGGCTCTTCGGCGGAACTCAAGGAACTGATCGGCACCACCGCGCGGCTGACCTTCCACCCGGTCGTTGCGGGCCCCACCACCGGCAATGCCGTGCCCGGCCCGGGCGAAATGCTGGTGCCCGATATCGACGACCCGAACGCCTTTTACGTGATCGAAAGCGCCGCCGTCCTCTCGGGCGAAGACCTGGTGGATGCGCAGCCCTCCTTCGATCAGAACGGCCAGCCCTCGGTGTCGTTCCGCTTCAACCCTTCGGGCGCCCGCGTCTTCGGCCAGTTCACCTCCGAGAATGTCGGCGCGCTCTTTGCC
The DNA here is from genome assembly GCA_025800205.1 of Silicimonas sp. GTDB lineage: Bacteria > Pseudomonadota > Alphaproteobacteria > Rhodobacterales > Rhodobacteraceae > CALKXV01. Next base: position 9,122 of record JAOXSD010000244.1, read on the forward strand.
ACCGTTCTCGACAACGAGGTCATCACCGCACCGCAGATCCGCGAACCGATCACTGGCGGTTCGGGTCAGATCACCGGCAATTTCACCGTCGAAGGTTCCACCGATCTGGCCGTTCTTCTGCGCGCCGGTGCCCTGCCGGCCGAACTGGAGTTTCTTTCGGAAAGCACCGTCAGCCCCTCGCTTGGTCAGGACAGTATCGATGCAGGCCGCATCGCCTGCCTCATTGCCTTTGCCGGTGTCATGGTCTTCATGGCGCTCTCCTACGGGCTCTTCGGACTTTTCGCCAACCTCGCCCTGGTCATCAATGTCGCCATGATCCTTGGCATCCTGTCGGTCTTTGGTGCCACGCTCACCCTCCCGGGCATTGCCGGCATCGTGTTGACCATCGGCATGGCGGTCGACGCCAATGTGCTGGTCTTCGAACGGATCCGCGAGGAGTTGAAGACCGCCAAGGGCCCCAGCCGCGCCATCGAGCTTGGCTATGAAAAGGCCCTCTCGGCGATCATCGACGCCAATATCACCACCGGCATCACCGCCGTGATCCTCTTTGCCCTTGGCTCCGGTCCGGTGAAGGGCTTCGCGGTGACCCTGATGGCAGGCATCGCGACGTCGGTCTTCACCGCCATTTTCGTCACCCGGCTGTTCATCGTCTTCTGGTATGAACGCCGCCGCCCCCGGACAATCGAGGTATAATGACATGCGCCTGAGACTTGTCCCCGAACAGACGAATTTCGACTTCTTCCGCTTCCGCAAGGCGACCATGGGATTTTCCATCGTCGCGGTGGTGGCCTCGATCCTGATGTGGGTCTTTGTGGGCCTCAACTTCGGCATCGACTTCCGGGGCGGCACCACGATCCGCACCGAAGCGGCGCAGCCCATCGACGTGGGCGAGTATCGCGCCGCGATTGAAACCCTGGATCTGGGCGAGGTGTCGATCATCGAGGTGTTCGACCCGAATTTCCGCGACGACCAGAACGTGACCCTGATCCGCATTCAGGCCCAGGAAGGGGAGGAGGCCGCCTCGGGCGATCTCGTCACCCGCGCCGAAGCCGCGCTGCAGACGGTCGATCCCTCGGTCACCTTCACCTCCGTCGAAAGCGTCGGCCCCAAGGTCTCCGGCGAATTGGTGCAGACCGCACTCCTCGCGATTGCCGCCGCCCTGGGCGCGATCCTGGTCTATATCTGGCTGCGCTTCGAATGGCAGTTCTCGGTCGGCGCCGTGGCCGCCCTGTTCCACGACGTGATCCTGACCATCGGGCTTTTCAGCCTGCTGCAGATCCGCTTTGATCTTTCGACCATCGCCGCGATCCTGACCATCGTCGGCTATTCGATCAACGACACCGTGGTGATCTTTGACCGGCTGCGGGAAAACCTGCGGAAATACAAGAAGATGGCGCTGACCGAGGTGATGAACCTCTCGGTCAATGAAACGCTCTCGCGGACCTTGATGACCTCGGGCACCACCCTGCTGGCGCTGATCGCGCTTTTGATCTTCGGCGGTGACGTGATCCGGGGCTTTGTCTTTGCCATCACCTGGGGCGTGATCGTCGGCACCTATTCTTCGGTCTATGTGGCCAAGAACGTGGTGCTGATGCTGGGCGTGAAACGCGACTGGTCGAAACCCTCGGACGGGGGCGGGGCGGGGACGCAATTCGCCAATGTAGATGCCTGAGATCCTGACCGAAGCCCTTCGCCTTGAGGGGCTTTGGTTTCTGATCGCAGCGGCCTTTGTGGCAGGCATGGTGCGCGGCTTCTGCGGCTTTGGCACCGCCATGGTCTATCTGCCCGTGGCGGGCCAGTTTCTTGGCCCGTTCGAGGCGATCATCTCGATGATGGCGATGGATTTGATCGCACCGATGATCCATGTGCCGCGCGCCATGAAGGACGGCCATCCGGGCGATGTGCTGCGCCTGAGCGTCGCCGCCGCGATCGCCGTGCCCATCGGCGTGCTTGTCCTCTCCGTGGTCAATCCGGACATTTTCCGCTGGACCGTCTCGCTCGTCGCGCTCACCCTTTTGGTCATCCTGATCGCGGGGCTGCGCTATCGCGGCACGATCACCAGACCGATGATCTATGGCACCGGGGCGGCGGGCGGCTTTCTGGGCGGTGCGGCCGGCCTGCCCGGGCCGCCGGTGATCCTGCTCTACATGGCCTCTACCGTGCCCGCCGCCGTGGTGCGGGCCAACAACACCATGTATCTGATCGTCGCCGATGCGATCATGGTCGCGGTGCTCTGGGCGCGTGGGTTCCTGACCGCCTCTGCGGTGGTGCTGGGGGGCTTGCTGATCACGCCCTACCTGGCCGGTGTCTGGCTGGGCGGTGCGCTGTTCCGCCCCGAACTGGAACTCTTGTATCGCCGCATCGCCTACGCGATCATTGCCACATCGGCGATCACCGGGCTGCCGATCTGGGATTGAGGACGCGCCATGCGGATGAACGAAGTCAGCTATAACGACGCGCTGCCGATTGATGGCTATGGCCCCGGCTTCTTCCGCATCGGCGGCGATGTGATCGAAGGCGCACTCGCGGTGCTGCCCTCGGGCATTCTGCCCTGGGCCGGGTTCGAAGACGCCGAAACGCTTCTGAAGGCCGCCCCCGATGTGGACGTGCTCCTCATTGGCACCGGTGCCGAAATCGCCCATATCCCCGCCGATCTGCGCGCGCGGCTCGAAGCGGCGGGCATGGGCGTCGAAGTCATGGCCAGCCCCCAGGCCTGCCGCTCGTTCAATGTGCTCCTCGGCGAAGGCCGCCGCATCGCCGCAGCACTCCTGCCGGTCTGACCATGACGGCATCCCTTCTCGAACTCGACAATCTCAGCTGCAGCCGCGGCGGCCTGGTGGTGCTGGCCGGTCTTCAATTGCAGGTCGCCCCCGGCGAGGCCCATGTGCTGCGCGGCCCCAACGGCTCGGGCAAGACCACGCTTCTGCGCACCATCGCCGGGCTGCAACCGGCGGTGGCGGGCGAGGCGCGGGTCGATCCGGAAGACATAGCCTATGCCGCCCATGCCGACGCGATCAAGCCCACGCTGACCGTGGCCGAAAACCTCACCTTCTGGGCGCAACTCTTCGGTCAGTACGACATCACCCCCGCGCTCGACGCCTTCGACCTCGAAAGCCTGAAGGACCGCCGCGCGGGCGCGCTCTCGGCAGGCCAGAAACGCCGTCTCGGCCTCTCGCGCATGTGCGTCACCGGCCGCGCGCTCTGGCTGATGGACGAACCCACCGTGTCGCTGGACGCCCGGGCCGTCGCGATGTTCGCAAACGCCGTCCGCGCTCACCTCGCCGGGGGAGGGGCCGCCCTCATCGCCACCCATATCGATCTCGGCCTTGAAGCGCAGGTCTTCGACCTCACGCCCTTCAAACCCGACACCATCGAAGCCCAGGATTTCGACGAGGCCTTCCTGTGATCCGTCTCTTGACCCGCGACCTGACCCTCGCCATCCGCGCAGGCGGCGGCTTTGGCCTGGCCCTCGCCTTCTTCCTCATCGTCACCGTGCTCGTCCCCTTCGGCGTCGGCCCCGGGGCCGACCGGCTCGCCCCCATCGCCCCCGGCATCCTCTGGCTCGGCGCGCTCTTGGCCTGCCTTCTGTCCCTCGACCGGATCTTTCAGGCCGATTTCGAGGACGGCTCCCTCGATGTGCTCGCCACAGCCCCCCTGCCGCTCGAAGCCCTCGTCATGGGCAAGACCATCGCCCATTGGCTCACCACCGGCCTGCCGCTGACCCTCGCCGCCCCCCTCCTGGCGATCTTCCTCAACCTGCCC
>JAOXSD010000245.1 GCA_025800205.1 Silicimonas sp.
GATTGATGTGACCGGTGACACGCCGCTGGTCCAAGCTCCGGCCAAGCGCGAAGGCTATTTGCGGGCTGACCCGCGGAACCCGTTGGCCGTCTCCAGACTGGCGTTTGATGCAGCGCAATTGGTGGGGACGTTCGAAAAACCCCTCTACGTGCGCCTTGAGGAAACTCTGTGTGCCCATTCGCGGGCGGAGCAGGTCGCCTGTACCAATTGCCTCGATATCTGCCCGACCGGAGCCATCACGCCCGCCGGAGAGCATGTCGCCATTGACCCCATGATCTGCGCGGGCTGTGGGGCTTGCGCTGCACTGTGCCCCTCGACCGCGATCACCTATGAAGACCCGCCTGTGTCGGCGTTGCTGTCGCGCATGCATGTCCTGGCCCGAACCTATCGCCGGGCCGGAGGTTCTGCGCCGCGCCTGCTGGTGCATGACGCCCATGGGGCCGAGATGATCCGCCTTGCCGCGCGGTTCGGACGTGGACTTCCCGCCGATGTCATTCCGATGGAGTTGAGTGTCATTTCCGGCTTCGGCCACGCCGAGATACTGGCCGCTTTGGCC
>JAOXSD010000006.1 GCA_025800205.1 Silicimonas sp.
GGCCGCCGAGCTCCAGGTCCGCATCGCCATCCTGAACGGCTACACCGCGCTCGGCATACCCGTCACGGAAGCTGTGGGATAAGTCCGTCCGGGGAAAGGGGAACCTCGGCGTTCAGCCGATTTGTGCAACAGAGCCGCGGCGGGCCGAAAACTTTCACTGCCCCGAATCGATGGCCATTGTCGGACGCCTTGCCGATGGCACGTTTGTCGTCGGCTGGCACAAACTCAAACCAAAGGAATGGACAACATGGCAAGGAAAAGACCTAAAGCCGTAAACCGCATTCTAAAGGGCCTCTGCCGTCAAGGCCCCCCTCTCCGCCCCGGAGACGTGCCCCTAAGAAAAGACGTGTGATCAGCAAGACCACAACCGCCCAGAGCGTGCGAAGCGAAAGCCCTGGGCGGACTCAAGCACCCGCAACCGCCAAACCAAGGCGGCGCACCGCCGCCCAAACATTGGCCGCAATCAGGCTAGTGCAGGAACGCAACGCGGCTCCTTCGTCCCAAAAGACGCGCGCTAGACCTACATGCAAAAAGCGGCCAAGTTCAAAAATGGCGGCACGCGGAACGGGCGGTAGCCGTCCGTTTGTTCCATGGTGTGAAAGGACTTGATGTGACACTTTCGTTTAGTTCGATCATTGCAGCTATGATCGTCGGCGGGCTTTTCTGGCTTGTCTTCCGCGCGCTTGTGCGTGGCGGGGACAAAAAATAGGTTGCAAGTCTACATATAGTATGGTTGCAATCGAGACACTTACGGGAAGCAATCCAAATTGTTTCCGGCATGATGCGTAAAGTCGCCTCAATGGTGTCAACACAATGTTGATTACCCGCGCTCAATCAACCGGCAGTCCGGAGGGCACGGAAGACGGTCGTCCCAAGGGCCGTGTGAGTGCGGTCTCTCCGGTTAGAGCGTGGAGAAAGGCAACGAGGTCGCTGATTTCCGCGTCGGACAGATCGACCGGTGTGATATCCACGGCCCGACGATGGCGCGCCATTTCCCGGTGGTCGGATTGAACCGCGAAATCGACGAAGGCCAGCCAATCGGCCTTGGGGAGCCGGGCCTGATCACGGGTCCATTTGTCGAGCGCGTCCAGTGGGGCAAGGTGGTGTCGCAGGATGCCTTCGAGGGTCGGATAGGCGCCGTTGTGGCCATAGGGGCCGGTCAGAGCCACATTGCGCAACATCGGTGTGCGGAATCGGTAAGCATCTGACAACAAATCACTTTCCGCCATGCGTCCCACATCACGCGGCTGCGGATCGAAGCGTCGGGTCTTGCCGGGGCCGAAGGCGGGAAGCGCGATGGCGTGGAATTTCTGATCGGAAAGAAGCGGGCCGGAATGGCAGGAGGCGCAGGCGGCCTTGCCGTAGAACAGGGCCCTGCCCCGGTCGGCCTCTGCGGACAGCGCTTCGGTGTCGCCGGCAAGATAGCGGTCGAAGGCACTGTCGTGATTGCGCCATTCCGAGGCGATGAAGGCGCTGAGCGCGTTGGCGATTTCGACAATGGTCACGTCTTCGCAGGTCTCGATGTTGTCGAAAGCGTCGACGAACATCTCGCCATATTCGGGGATGACACGAACGCGTTTTGCCAGGATCGGCCAGGCGTAGTCGATCCGGTCGATCACGGCGCCCGAGACCTGGTTTTCGCCCGGATCGCCGGCCATTTCGAACCGGGCGGTCAGTGGGAACAGCGCCTGCGCGGCAACGATATTGTCCAGCCCCTGGGGCAGCCATTCCTCTGCAGGCGAGTTGAAGCCGTTGCCGTAGAGGTCGGAGATTTCGAGACGACCATCATGGAACAGCACCGCGATGTCGCGCGCGCCGAGGTTCCAGAGTGCCGGGGCATTTCGGGGGATGCGCTTGATGATACGGGTGGTGTCAGTTTGGGGCAATCGCTTCGGACCGAGCCCCGCGCCGCCCTCTCCGATGCCGAGCGACAACCCGTCGCCGCCGGCCAGATCGTGGTGGTGGCAGGTGCCGCAGGCAATATTGCGATTGCCCGAGAGGATCTTGTCATAGAACAGCAATTGGCCGATCTTGGCTTTTGCCGGGTCGACTTCAAGGAAGTCTGCATCCTGCAACGGAGGGGGCATGTCGCCGGCAACGGCGGGAAAAGCCAAACAAAAGGCAAGAATGTGAAACAGACGATTCATGTTTTGATTCTCACGATCCTGACCGCGCTCGCAAGCCCGGCCGGGGCCGAAATCGAAGACGCGCGCGACCTGATGGAAGCGGGGGAGTTTGAAGCCGCGCGGGAGGCGTTGCTGCCCTTTGCGCGGTCGGGAAATGCCGATGCAGAGGAGTTGATCGGCGTGATGTATGCTCTTGGTCTTGGCGTCGAGAAAGACCCGGAGCGCGCCTTTGAATGGTATCTGCGGGCGTCGATGAAGGGGCATCCGGGGGCGCAATCGGGCATTGGCTGGTACTATGAGCTGGGGATCGGGATGCCCGCGCCCGACATGGTGCGCGCCTATATGTGGTACGCCCTGTCGGCCATTGGCGGTGATCCGGATGCGGTGGATTCACTTGAGGAAATCCAGAAGCGGATGAGTGCAGAGGAAATCGCCCGGGCACAGGTTCTGATCGATGATTACCGGCCCTGGATGTACCCGTTTCGCTGACCTCTGCTGTCAATGAAGATGAACAAAGGTAAAGGGCGCCCCCGCAGGAGGCGCCCCTTTTTTGATCACTTCATGTCGGCCGCGCGGGCCGCATCGATGGCCGCTTCGGCTTCGGCGACCGAGGCGTTGAGCGCGTTGAAGATCGCTTCGCCGCCGTCCACATTGGCCTTGAACCAGTCATAGACCGGGGCCGCGGCGTCCTTGAATGCGGCCTTTTCGGCGGGCGTCGGCACGTAGAGATCGCCACCGCCAGCGGTGAAATCCTGATAGGCCTGGATCGACTTGCGCTTGGGCGAGGCGAAGGTGGCCTGCTGCAACTGGTAGAAGCCATCGACCACCACGCGCTTCATCTCGTCGGGCATGGACATGAATTTTTCGTTGTTCATGAACCACAGGGCACCCATGTAGGCGTGGCCGTCAAGGGTCACATATTGCAGGCCCGCATCGGGGAACTTCATGCCCATGATGTCGGTGATGCCGTTCTTGGAGCCTTCGACCACGCCGGTCTGGAACGAGGTGAAAAGCTCGGGCCACGGGATCGGGGTGGGCGAGGCGCCGAGGGCCTTGACCAGTTCCTGCGGCAGGTCGGCGACCACGGTGCGGATCTTCAGCCCTTCCATGTCGGAGGGCGAGGCGACCCGGCGCTTGGTGTTGGCAAAGTTGCGCCAGCCGCCGGTGTTGCCCACGGTCATCAGACGGATCATGCCGCCCGAGGCTTCCATGGTCATGTCCTTCATGGTGTTCATGAATTCGGTGCCGCCGGAGAGGGCTGCTTCGGCCACCCGGTCATCGGACATCAGGTACGGCAGGTCGAGCACCTGGACGAAGGGGAAGATGCCCGAGGCGCCGCCCGAGGTGGAGATGTAGACGTCGATATTGCCATCGGCCACGCCCTGCAGGCATTCGGCGCCGTTCGAGCAGAGTTGGGTGCCGATGAACATTTCTACTTCGATGGCGCCGTTGGAGGCCTGTTCGACGAAGTTCTTGAAGACCACGAGCCCGTCGTAATCTTCGTCGTTCTCGTTGGAATTGGCGGTGGCGCGGATGGTGAAGTCGGCCGCCTGGGCAGCCAGCGCGGAGCCCGCGACCATGGCCGCGGTTAGCGCCGCGGTGGTAAGACCTTTGAGCATTTGAATTCTCTCCCTGTTGCTATCTGGTCAGTTCACAAACCCCGTCAGGCGGGGAATCGTCATGGAAATGGCCGGGACATAGGTGATCAGGAAGATCACCAGGATCTCGACCGCGAGGAAGGGCAGGATCGCCTTGGCGATGGTTTCGACTTTTTCATTGGCCACCGATGAGGCGACGAAAAGGACGAGCCCCATGGGCGGTGTGGCAAGGCCGACGGTCAGGTTGACCGACATGATGATGGCGAAATGGACGGGATGGACGCCCATTTCGACGAATATCGGCCCGAGGATCGGCCCGAGAATGATGATCGCCGGTCCCGCATCGAGGAACATGCCAACGATGAACAGCAGGATGTTGATGAGGAACAGCAGGATCAACGGGTTCTCGGAGAGCGACAGAATGAACTCGGCCAGTATCTGCGGCGCATATGACAGGGAGACGACGGTTTTGAAGGCCATCGCTGCGCCGACGAGGAGCAGCACCACGGCAGAGGTGAGTGCCGAGCGGCTGAGGATGTCGGGGAGGTCTTTCAGGGTCATCGACTTGAGGACGAAGAAGGCGACGATCACCGCATAGAAGACCGCGACGGCGGCGGCTTCGGTGGGGGTGAAGACGCCCAGAAGGATGCCGCCGAGAATCAGGATCGGGGTTTGCAGGGGGACGACCGCGCGCTTGGTGACGGTGCGGAAGTCGGGGTCGATGCGGCTCCGCAGGCTCATCAGCAGGAGGTGCGCGGCAAGGACGCCGACCGCATAGGTGGCGAGGGTGACGAGGCTGTTGGTGTCCTTGCCCGAGGCAAGCCCAGTGGTGGCGCGGAAGAGCGCAAAGATCAGCCAGCCGAGGTTGAGGCGCAGAAGCGCGAAGGAGACCCAGTATTCGCGGGCCGAAAGCGTCTGGTTCTTCTTCACGATCCGTTCGGCCTTGGGAAGATCGTAGCGGTTGGCCATGAGTTTCACGACGAGCATCAGGCCGACGCCGACCATGATGCCGGGGACGATACCGGCAAGGAAGAGCGCGGCGACGCTTTCGCCCATCACATAGGCATAGATGATCATGATGCCCGAGGGCGGGATGATCGGGCCGATGACGGAACTGGCGGCGGTGACGGCGGCGGCGAAACGGCGGGTGTAGCCCTGACGTTCCATCGCCGGGATCAGCATCGAGCCCAAGGCGGAGGTGTCGGCCACGGCGGAGCCGGAGAGACCGGCGAAGAGCATGGACGACAGGATGTTGACGTGGGCCAGCCCGCCGCGCAGGTGGCCCATCAGCGCCTGGGAAAACTCGACGAGGCGTTCGGTGATGCCGCCCTTGTTCATCATCTCGCCTGCCAGCATGAAGAACGGGATCGCCATCAGCGGGAAGCTGTCCATCCCGTTATAGACGTTGCGGTAAAGAAGCGTGATGTCCTTTTCCTGACCGGCCATCCACAGCAGGATGCCGGGGGCCGCGAGCAGGCCGAAGAAGACCGGCAGACCGATGATCAGAAAGGCGAGGAAGACGGGGAGGAACCAGATCAGCATGCGTTCACTCCGCCATGATTTCGTCGTCGGCCGGGCCGAGGTTGCGCAGGTTGTCGCCGCCGCCCATGAGCGTGATCAGGGAGCGCAGGATCAGCTCGATATTGACGATGAAGAGCAGCGTGACACCGACAAAAAGCGAGGTCATCATCCAAGACCGTGGCACCCGGAGCCATTCGGAGAGATCGAAGGAAAGCGGTACATAGAGCGAGGCGGTCTTGAACTTGCCGCCGAAGCCGGTGACTTCGCCCCAACCGATGTTGATCGCCATGGCGAGGACGCCGGCCGAGATCAGCAGAAGGATCAGTGTCAGGATCTGGCCGAGTTTCAGGGGCAGAGCGGAGGGCACCATGTCGATGGCGACGAAACCACCCTGCCGAAAGGCGATCGGCGCCATCAGCCCGGTGAGCCACAGCATCATGAACCGCGCCGCTTCATCGGGCCAGGGCAGCGCGTTGTTGAAGACATAGCGGAACAGCACCTGGATCAGGATCGCCACCACCATGAGCGCGATGGCGGCGATGGAAATCCAGCGGCCCACCGGCAGAACCCAATCGTTCCATAGCTCAAAAGGCCGCAAAACCCCTTGCAACAGCGCCATGTTCTTCCCTCCCTCGCGGTCCCTTTATAAGGGGCCGTTCTTCCGCTAAGCCTAGGCCATGTGCCGCAAAAAGCCACCCATTCCATTGGTGACATTCGGGGCCTCAAGCCCTGCGAAAGTATCCTTGGGTAGCACCAGCTTTGACATAAATCAATATTGTATCATTTTTCCGGAGCAACAATGAAATCCGACAGTGCCGCTCTTCCCATGTATCTGCAGACCGCCGAGATGCTGATCCGCGAGATCGCCTCGGGGCGGTTGCTGGACGGACAGAAACTGCCGCCCGAACGCGAGATGGCGGAGGAGCTGGGCATCGCTGTTGGCACGCTCAGAAAAGCGCTGGACGAATTGGTGGCGAAGGGCCTGCTCGAGCGGGTGCAGGGCTCGGGCAATTACGTGCGCCACGGGTCCGACACGGTGGGGATCTATTCGTTCTTCCGGCTTGAAAAGCTGGAAGGCGGCGGCCTGCCGACGGCGGAGGTGCTCAGCGCGGAACGGCGGTCGAAACCGGCAGACCTGCCGACTTTCGGCGTGTCGGAAGAGGGTCATTGCATCCGTCGCCTCAGGCGGCTTTCGGGGCTGGCGGCGGCGATGGAGGAGATCTGGCTCGACGGGAAATGGGCAGACCGCATCGCGCCTGCGGATCTGTCGGATTCGCTCTATCACTATTATCGGAAGTCGCTTGGCCTGCTGATCAGCCGGGTCGAGGACAAGGTGGGCGTGGGCCCCCTGCCCGATTGGAGCCTGCCCGAGATTGGCGCCACCTCCGGGACATTGGTGGGCTTTGTCGAGCGGCGCAGTCTGACCGCCAGCGGCGAAGTGGTGGAATATTCCCGCACCTGGTTCAACCCTGAGCGGGTGCGCTACGTGGCGCGGTTCAGATAGGACGGTTCGGGAAGTCCCGCGTCGGACCATTGCTCGGGATCCGGCAGTTCATTGAGTGATGTCAGATCGAAGGCCACCAGGAATTGTGTCGTGGTGACATAGGTATAGGGAGCGCCGCGCCGGGGGCTGCGGGGCCCGGTGGCGATCAGATCGCGGGCATGCAGGCGGCCGATCAGATCGCGGCTGATCTCGCGGCCGAAGATCTCCTTCAACCCGTCGCGGGTGATCGGCTGGTGATAGGCAATGGCCGCCAGAACGGCGACGTCCTGCTCGCGCAGATCAAGGGCCTGGTCCCGGCTGGCCTCGGCGGCGCGGATCGTGGCGGCCAGGGCGGGCCGGGTGCGCAACAGCCAGCCCTCGCCCACCGCGATGACGTCGAAGGCCCGGTCCTCAAGTGTGGCGCGCAGATCGTCGATCAGCATCTCGACCGAAACGCCCTGCCCCACCACGCGGGCCAGTTTCTGGCGTGGCACCGGCTCGGGGCTGGCAAACAGCACGGCCTCGATCCGCCGCATCCAGCCGCGCCAGCGTTCCGCCTGTGGCAGATCGGACAGTTCGCGGTCAAATTCGGGTTCAGGGGGCGCGCTCATTTCTCAGAGCCCATAGAGCCGGAACGTGTCGCGCCCGGTCATCTCGCGGACCACGCCAAGGTCCACCAGGCGGTCGCAGAAACGCCGCGCCGCCCGGGGGGAGCGCAAGGCGGTCATGTCGGAGGGTGCAAGGGCGTCACGGGCGAGGAAGAGCGCAGTGGTGGCGTCTGCCCCCTTGGCGCGCAGTTTTGGAACGATCCGTGTCAGCCCGGCGGCGCGCCGGGTCAGATCGGCGGCTTCGCGCAGCACATGGGGCACGGCGGCCAGGATCGCCCGATGACAGGCGGTTTCAAGGTCGGGGCCGGTCAGGCGCATGTCCCTGCGGCTGAGCGTGAGGGACAGAAGCGGCAGCACATGGCTTTCGCCCAGGGCGCGGGAGAGCGCCGCATCGGCCAGCAGAAGCGCCTCGGTCTCGTGTCCGGGATGGGATCCGCCTGCAGCTTGCAACAGGGTGGCGGCCACGGTGGTGGGCGCCGCAGATGTGGTGCCGGGCCAAAGGGCCAGGAGTTCGGCAGGTGCGTCGGGCAATGCGCGGCCAAGGGTCTTTGACGACAGGGGTTTTTCCGTGGCGCGGCGCCAGGCCTGGTAGATCTCGCCGGCCGGTCCGGGGGCGCTGCCGGCGGGCAGAAAGGCCAGCGTGTCGCGCAGATCACCGATGGTCTCGGGGCGCCCGCGCTGGCGGGTGGCCATCTCGGCGGCCGCAAGCGCGCGGCGGTCCCGCAACAGGGCATGCGGGACTTTGGTCTGCGCAAGTTCAAGTTGCAAATGAGCCAGAGCCGCCCCGGCCCGAAAGGCCAGAGCAGCGGCGCTGCCGTCGCGCGCCGAGGCGACCCAGCGTGGCAGCGGTCGGGCCTCTGCCAAGATTGGGTCAAGCTGCGGATCCGCGTGGTTCATACCCCCATGTCTAGCGGGTCACGGGGGCGTATTCCACCATATAGGGCGGGTTCGCGAAAACCCGCCCGGTCCATGTCAGGCAATGAATGTGAAGTCGTCCGCACCGAGATCGGAGATCAACACGTTGTTGAGCGTGATCGTGTCACTGCCATCGGTGATCACCGCGTTGGCCCCGGATTGACTCAGGTGGCTGGTCACCAGATCGGTGAAGTCACTGATCCCGGTGACGAGCGCCAGATCGATCTTCTCGGCCCCCGAGAATTCATCGAAATCGGTGATCACGTCCTGGCCGAACCCATCGGCGAAAACGAAAGTGTCCGCGCCCGCTTCACCGGCCAAGAGGTCATCGCCCGCGCCGCCGATCAGCGTGTCGGAGGAAGCGCCATTGCCGCCGTAGAGGGAGTCGTTGCCCGCACCGCCATCCAGCGTGTCCTCGCCCAGATTGCCCTCCAGCCGATCATTGCCATTGCCACCCGACATGGAATCGTCGCCCGCGCCGCCGTTCATCAGGTCGAACCCGTCGCCGCCTTCCAGCACATCGTCGCCGCTTTCGGCAAAGAGGAAATCGGACCCCTGCCCGCCTTTCAGCGTGTCGGCCCCGGTCTGACCGCCATAAAGCTTGTCATTGCCGGCACCCCCTTCGATCAGGTCGTTGTCATTGCCGCCGAACATCTGGTCATTGCCATTGCCGCCGCGCAGGGTGTCGAGCCCGTCGCCGCCCTGCAGGATATCCGCGCCCGCTTCGCCGAACATCAGGTCATTGCCCGCGCCGCCGATCAGGATGTCATTGCCCGAGGGGCCGCCGTAGATCACGTCGTTGCCCGCGCCGCCCAACATGCTGTCGAAGCCGGTGCCGCCATAGAGACTGTCATTGCCATTGCCGCCGTCCATCGTGTCGGCGCCGGAGCCGCCGCGCAGGTTGTCGAACCCGTCGCCGCCGGTCATGACATCGTCGCCCTGCTCGCCAAAGAGCAGATCGGTGCCGCGCCCGCCGTCGAGCGTGTCGGCCTCGGTGCCGCCGCCATATAGCGTGTCATTGCCGTCATTGCCCAGAAGCGAGTCGCTGCCCGCGCCGCCTTCGAGCCGGTCGCTGTCGACGCCTCCGTCGAGCGTGTCGAGCCCGTCACCACCGCGCAATGTGTCCGCCCCGCCGCGTCCTTCGATGTAATCGGTGCCGCCCAGCCCGGAGATCGTATCTTCGCCATTGCCGCCGATCAGGTCATTGGCATCATTGGTGCCGGTCATCAGAACCGCCTGGCCGGCATTGCCATTCCAGACCGCGTTCTCGATGCTGATCAGCATATCCCAGAGCCCCGTGTCCTGGCTGTTGCTGCCATGCTCGCCGGTCTGCAGATTGACCGTTGCGAAATAGCCCGCCGGGGTGCTGATCGCGGTCACGTCATCGACCAGAGTGTCGATCCCGTCACCGCCGTCAAAGATGTCGTTGCTGCCACCGGCGTTCTCCAGCGTGTCATTGCCATCGCCGCCGCGCACCGTGTCGGTGCCGGAGCCATCGATCAACAGATCATCCCCGCCAAAGCCGAGCACCGCATCGTCGCCGGCGCCGCCATTGAGGGTATCGGACACGTCATAGCCGTAAAGCGTGTCATTCTCGCCAAGAAAGGTGCCATAGGCGGTCAGTGAAATTGCCGCCCCAGGTTCGAAGCCCGAACCTGCAGGCGGTGCATCGATCGTGGCACTGCCGATAAAACCGGTGAGGCCGGTGGGGTTGCCGGTGAAATCGGGGATCAAATCGCCGCCAAGCTGGTAGATTCTCGAAATTTCGGTGAAATTGTCGTAGGCGGCAAGAACATAGGCAGTCCGGGCCTGGCCGTCATTCCAGCGAATGCGGAAGACCTCCACATCGGTTTCGCTTTCAGTGACCGCGTCATCAAAGAAGGTGCCGTCGATCTCGGCACCATCCACCGTGACGTCATCGACGTAGCCCTCCGGGTCCAGGGTATAGGAGATGGTCGTCGTGCCTTCGGACACGGCCAGGGTCAGGATGGATTGGGTCACCGAGGTGATCGTGCCGCCGGGCTCCGCCAGCTGATAGCCGGAGAGTTCATATGTGGCCATGGGTTGTCGTCCTTAGGTCTTTCAAGGTCTTCTTTCGCAATCAAAAGTCATATGGCGGGAAAGGCCGGCGCAAGAAAAACGGCCTCCCTGCCTTTACTTTTTGTTTACTTTTGGCATGCCGGTCTCAGATGAGGATGAAATCGTCGGCTCCAAGGTCGGAAACCAGGGCGTTGTTGATTGTGATTGTATTCCCGTTGGCATCAATCACCGCATTCGCGCCGGATTGGCTCAAATGATTGGCGCTGAGATCTGCGAAATCGGTGATCGCACTGACCAATGTGAGGTCGATTCTCTCCGCTGATGAGAATTCATCGAAATCGCTGATCACATCCTGACCGAAGCCATCGGCGAAGACGAACGTGTCGCCCCCGGCCTCGCCGGCCAGGCGGTCATTGCCTGCGCCGCCGATCAGCGTGTCGGCAAAGGCGCCGTTGCCACCGAAGAGCGAGTCGTCGCCGGCCCCGCCCTCGAGCGTGTCCGCCCCCAGATTGCCCTCGACCCGGTCATTGCCATTGCCGCCGCGCATCAGGTCGTTGCCCGCGCCGCCATTCATCAGATCGAACCCGTCGCCGCCTTCCAGCAGGTCATCGGCGCTTTCGGCAAAGAGGAAGTCGGACCCTTGCCCGCCTTTCAGCGTATCGGCCCCGGTCGGCCCGCCGAAAAGCTGGTCATTGCCGGCACCGCCCTCGAGGCTGTCATCACCTTCGCCGCCCGCCAACGTGTCGTCATTGCCGCCACCGGTGAGGGTGTCATCCCCGGCGTCACCAAAGAGAATGTCCTTGCCGGCTTCGCCGAAGAGCAGGTCATTGCCCGCGCCGCCCTTGAGGATGTCGTTGCCTGACGGACCGCCGTAGATCAGGTCATTGCCGACCGCACCTTCGAGACTGTCATTTCCGTTGCCACCATACAGGCTGTCATTGCCGTTGCCCCCGTCCATCGTGTCATCGCCACCACCGCCGCGCAGGTTGTCGAACCCGTCGCCGCCGTTCAGCAGATCGTTGCCCTGCTCGCCGAAAAGCAGATCCGACCCACGACCGCCATCCAGCGTGTCGGCTTCGGTGCCGCCGCCAAAGGCAATGTCATTGCCGTCGCCGCCGACCAGACTGTCACCGCCTGCGCCGCCTTCGAGCCGATCCCCCTCGGCCCCGCCTTCGAGCGTGTCCGACCCGGCCCCGCCGCGCAGGGTGTCGGACTCGTTGCCGCCGCCGAGGAGATCGTCGCCATCCGCCCCGGTCAGGGTGTCGTTGCCGTCATTGCCCTGGAATTCGTGATCGGTGCCGTTCTTGCCGATGACGGAATCGCCGAATTCGGACCCCCAGACGTTTTCGATATTCGAGACCACGTCGAACACGCCATGGGTGTCGCGGAAATTGTTGGCGGCGAAATTGATGATCGCCCCCTGGAATCCGCCCTTGTTGGCGGTGAAAGCGTAGTCGATCCAGTCCCCGTCTCCGGCGCCGCCATCGATCGTATCGACTCCGTCGAGCCCGACAAAGGTCTGGTCCCCCGCGGCACCGACCATGGAGTCGTTCCGGTTCGAACCGCGCACCAGTTCGACGCCGGTGAATTGGTCGGTGCCGCCATCCCCGTCGCTGACCGTACCGGCCTGTTCCGAAGTGAAGCTGGCCGAAATTCCGCTGGCGGGAGAGAGCAAGTAATAGTCGAGGAAGTCGAAATCCGCACCGCCGACGATGGAATCATTGCCCGATCCGGGCCGGTAGTAATTGTCGCCGCCATTGCCGATCAGCGTGTCATTGCCATCGTCGCCGAAGATCTCCTCGAACCCGTCCGGGTTGTTGCCGCCGACCAGGCTGTCGTCGCCCCCATCACCGTCGAGCCGGGCGGCAAAGCTGTTGCTGCCGGTCATGGTATCGTTGAAATCGGTGCCGCGGGCGCGTTCCATGTTGGTGAACACGTCGGTGTCTCCGAACCCGTCAATGGCCGTTCCGGTCTGGAAATTGACCGTGACACCGCTGGTGCTGCCGTCGAATTTGTCGTCGCCATAATCCAACTGATCGGTGCCGGCGCCCCCGTCAAACGTGTCGTTGCCGGCCCGGCCCTGCCAGCCCTCCCAGTCCGTGTCCGAACCGGTGAACATGTCCGCATCCTGAGAGCCGATGAAATAGTGGGTATAGGTGAAGGTGTCATTCACCTGTCCGGCGACGCCGGAGACAACTGTCCCTGACCCGTTGGCACCCACAGAAAAGGTGAGCCCGCCGACACCCGAGACATTGCCGTAGAAAATGTCGATGCCTTCGCCATCGGCATAGAGCCCGGCATGACCGATCACCGTGTCTTCGCCCAGACCCGGTTCGACAAAATCCCCGAAGCCCTGGGAGGCCGCCGAGCCGCCTGAAGCATCGATCAGGTCATTGCCGTCGTGGCCACGCAGATTGTCGCGCCCGGCCCCTCCCCGCAGGGTGTCGTTGCCATCTTCTCCGCGCAGCGTGTCGTCGCCGACCGACCCGATCATGGAATCGTTGAACTCGGTGCCGGTCACCTGTTCGATGCCGGAGAACACATCCGTGGTGCCGTTGGATTCGCTCAC
>JAOXSD010000087.1 GCA_025800205.1 Silicimonas sp.
CCGTCGAGGTCTCGATCGCCGAAGGGGCGCATCTGTCCGAAGAGTTCCGCACCATCAACCCGCGCGCCACGGTGCCGGTTCTGGTCACCGATAGCGGTCAGGCGCTGACCGAGAATTTGGGCATCGCCGCCTATCTCGAAGGGCTCTGCCCGGAGCCGCCGCTGTTGGGGCGCACGCCCGAGGAAAAGGGCGCGGTGCTGATGTGGAACAGTATTCTGGAGCAGCAGGGCGGGGCGCCGGTGGCTGATGCGCTGCGCAACAGCAACCCGGCGATGAAGGGCCGGGCGCTGACCGGGCCCAAAGGCTATGACCAGATCCCGGCGCTGGCCGAACGCGGCATGGCGCGGATTGCGCCGTTTTTCGAGATGGTCGAGGCGCAGCTTGCGACGTCGGAGTGGATGGCGGGCGAGGTCTTCTCGCTGGCCGATATCACCGGGTTCGTGTTCATCGAATTTGCGCGGGTGGTGCGGATGCGCGTTCCCGAAGAGCATACGGCCACGCAGGCCTGGCTCGAAAAAATGCGGGCGCGCCCGTCTGCGGCGCTCTGATCGCGCGGGGCATGATATGGTCCCCTGCGCCGTGACGGGTATCACGGCGCAGGGGCGACAGAGCGCGCCGCCACACGCGCTCCGCCGGAGATCCCGGAAGCTGCAGAAGGCCCG
>JAOXSD010000089.1 GCA_025800205.1 Silicimonas sp.
GCACAGGGGTTGAAGCTGCCCGCACGGTTGACCGCATCGGCATAGAGCAGGGTCTGCACATAGGTGGTGTGCGCCGCCTGGCTCGGCGGGAAGCCGTATTTGGTGCCGAAGGACTGCACGAAGGCCTTGGAGCCCGCATCCTGCAGCGACCAGTGCCAGTTGGTGGAGCCGAAGATGCCCTTCACGTTGGCACCCGCACCGCGCGCCATCAGACGTGAATAAAGCGGCACGACGATCTCGAAATCCTTGCCGTTGGCAACCTTGTCGCGCAGGCCGAACTGCACGGCCGAGGTCAGCGAGTTGATCATGTTGCCGCCATAGTGGTTCAGAACCAGCACGTCGGCATCGGTCTGCAGCACAGGCGCGATATAGGACGAGAAGTCGGTCTGGGTCAGCGGTGTCTTCACCGCGTTGACGGTTTCCCAACCCATGGCCTCGGTGGCCTGAACCACGGCTTCCTCGGTGGTGTAGCCCCAGTTGTAGTCAGCCGTAAGGTGATAGGCTTTGCGGTCCTTGCCGTAGTTGGCGGCCAGCACCGGCGCAAGTGCTGCACCTGACATGTAGGAGTTGAAGAAGTGACGGAACCCGTTCGCCTTCCGGTCCTTGCCGGTGGTGTCGTTCGAATGGGTGAGACCCGCCATGAAGATGATGCCCGCTTCCTGGCAAAGCGCCTGCACGGCCACGGCCACACCCGAGGACGAACCGCCGGTGATCATGATGGCGCCGTCTTTTTCGATCATCGACTTGGCCGATGCGCGTGCTGCGTCCGATTTGGTCTGGGTATCGCCCGTCACATACTCGACTTTCTTGCCGAGAATGCCGTTGCCTTCCAGCGTCTTCGACGAGAACGTGCCCAGCATGCCGCCATCGCCGCCACCGTTCAGGTGTTCGACCGCCAGCTCATAGGCGCGCAGTTCGTCCGCACCCTCGTCCGCATAGGGGCCGGTCTGGGGCACGTTGAACCCGAGCGTCACGGTGCCGCCCTGGGGCGCGTTGGTGAAGCCCGAATGGCTTCCGGCCCAGCTTGCGCCAGTAAAGAGTGTCGGCGCGGCCAGCCCGGCAGCGCCGGTCTTCAGAACGCCACGACGCGTAAGGTCAATTCTTTTCATTGGTATCCTCCCAAATGATGCCTGATCGGCGATAGCGGCGATCTCCTCCATCGCCGAACGGTCTTTACAGACCTGTCGAAGTATCACCCCGCCTCAGAAAACATCTCAATAAGTCCATGACACTCCTTGCAAATTTTGAAAATAAATAGACAGGACGCAACGTCATGCTGTAAATAACTTTTCAGCACCCTGCAGAATGGCGCTGAAACCAAAGGAAAAATATTGGCCGAGACACTCCACGCTGGCACCCGAATTCGCGACCGCAGAAACGCTCGCGGGCTGCGCCAGGCCGAACTGGCGCGGATCTGCGAGATTTCGCCCAGCTATCTCAACCTGATCGAACACAACCGGAGGAGAATCGGCGGCGCGCTTCTCCTGCGCATCGCGAGCGCGCTGGAAACCGATCCCGCAGCCCTGTCGGAAGGGGCCGAAAGCACGCTCACCTCCGCCCTTGATGCCGCCGCCTCGGCCCATGGCGCCATCGCCACCGAACGGGACAGGATCGAGGAAATGGCGACCCGCTTTCCCGGCTGGGCGCGCCTGATCGCCGCCCAGCATGGCGAGGCGCAGCGGCTCGAACAGGTGGTCGAACGGCTCGACGACCGGCTGACCCATGACCCGTTTCTCTCGGCCTCGATGCACAACGTCCTGACCTCGGTCACCGCGATCCGCTCCGCGAGCGGCATCCTTGCCAGTGGCGAGACGCTCGAGCCCGAATGGCAGGCCCGCTTTCACCGCAATATCTATGAAGACAGCCAGCGGCTGGCCGATGCCACCGAAACGCTCGTCGGCTATCTCGACAGTGACGCCGCCACCGGCGAGCGGGGCTCTCTGCCGCAGGAGGATCTGGAGCACTGGCTCGCCTCGCGCAACTGGCGGATTTCCGAGCTTGAGGGCAGAGGCGGCGACCACGACCGGATCCTTGCCCGCGCCACCGAATTGCAAACCCCCGCCGCCCGCGATCTCGCGCGGCGGTTCCTCACCCGCTACGAGGCCGATGCCCGCCAATTGCCCGAGGCGCGGCTGCGCGAGGCCCTGCAGGACGGCGCCAAGCCGGGCCGTATCGCCACCGCCCTCGATATCCCGCTGCCGGTGGTCTTCCGCCGCCTCGCCACCCTGGAACCGGGGGCCTTTGCCTCCACACGGCCCTTCGGCCTTGTGGGCTGCGACGCCTCCGGCACGCTGATCTTCCGCAAACCGATCCCGGGTTTTGAGCCGCCACGCTATGGCGGGGCCTGCCCGCTCTGGCCACTGTTCCGCGCCCTGCAACAGCCCATGGTGCTCTTTGATGAAACCCTGACCATCGGCGGGCGCGACCGGCTCAGCTTCGATGTTCAGGCACTGGCGGAAGTCCATTACCCCGCAGGCTATAGTGAACCCGCGGCGCTGACCTCCTGGATGCTGATCCGCGACTCTGCCCGTGGCGACAGCGCACGCGAGGCCATTCCCGCAGGCATCACCTGCCGGGTCTGCGCCGAGACAAATTGTCCAACGCGCCGCGAACCCTCGGTTTTTGCCGAAATTTCCAGCACGGCTCTTTGACATCCCGTCCGCGCCTGCGCATTATCAGCGAAATCCATCGTGATCTTAGGGAGGGGATGTGCGGTGTCGGAACGACGCGTGCTCCTGATCGAGGACGAACCAAACATCATCGAAGCGATCCGCTTCATCCTGTCCCGCGACGGCTGGCGCGTCGATACCCATTCCGATGGCGAAACGGCGCTCGACACCGTGCGGCGCAAATCCCCCGATCTGGTGATCCTCGACGTGATGCTGCCCAACCGCTCGGGCTATGACATCCTCAACGATTTGCGCGCCGACGAAGCCACCCGCAGCCTGCCGGTGCTGATGCTCACCGCCCGCGGCCAGAAAAAAGACCGCGACCTGGCCGAACGGCTCGGCGTGAACCGTTTCATGACCAAGCCGTTTTCCAACGGGGAAATCCTCGCCACCGTCCGCGAACTGGTGGGCTGATGGCCGGGGCGCCGCCCGAAGAACACCAGGAACGCGCCACAAGGCAGCGCCGCCTCGGCGATGCCGCCAAGCTTCTGCCCGTGCTTGCCGCCCTTTTGATGCTCTTTCCCACGCTCTGGGGCGAGGCCCGCAGCACCTCGATGACCCTGATCTATATCTTCGTCGTCTGGGCCGCCCTGATCGTCACCATCGCCTTTCTGTCCCGTGCACTGGCCCGCTACGTGCGTGAAGGCCAGGCAGAACAGGACGAAAGCAAGTGAGCTTCGATCTCCTCGTCCTGATCTCGCTCGCCTATGTGGCGCTTCTCTTCGCCGTCGCCTTCTGGGCCGAAAAACGCGCCGAGCGGGGCAGGGGCGGCTGGCTCCGCTCCCCCCTGATCTACACCCTGTCGCTCTCGGTCTATTGCACCGCCTGGACGTTCTACGGCGCGGTCGGATACGCCGCCCGTTCAGGGCTCGAATTCGTCACCATCTATCTCGGTCCGACGCTGGTGATGATCGGCTGGTGGGCGCTTCTGCGCCGCATCGTCCGCATCGGCCGCACCCAGCGCGTCACTTCAATCGCCGACCTGATCTCGTCGCGCTACGGCAAATCCAATACGCTGGGCGTGCTGGTGACCCTGCTCGCGGTGATCGGCACCACCCCCTATATCGCCCTGCAACTCCAATCCGTGACCCTCAGCTTCAACGCCTTCGTCACCCTGCCCGAAGACAACGAAGCGGCCTTGCGCGAAACCGCCCTGATCATCGCCGCAGGCCTTGCCGTATTCACCATCGTCTTCGGCACCCGCAATCTCGATGCCAATGAACGCCACCACGGCGTCGTCATCGCCATCGCGGTCGAAGCGGTGGTCAAACTCGTGGCCCTCCTTGCCGTTGGCTTTTTCGTGGTCTTCGTGGTCGCAGGCGGCGTCGGCCCCACATTCGAGGCCATCGACGCCTCGCCCATCGCCACCTGGCACACGCCCGCCGAACGCTGGATGACACTGGTCTTCCTCTCGGGCGCGGCCTTTCTCTGCCTGCCGCGCATGTTCCAGGTGCTGGTGGTCGAAAACTCCGACGAACGCCACTTGCCGATGGCCAGTTGGGCCTTCCCGCTCTACCTCTTCCTGATCAGTCTCTTCGTGGTGCCCATCGCCGTGATCGGCCTGCAGATCATGCCCGAGGGCGCCAATCCCGACCTTTTCGTCCTGACTCTCCCGCTCGCCTTCGACCGCGACCTTCTCGCCATGCT
>JAOXSD010000104.1 GCA_025800205.1 Silicimonas sp.
GAGGCTGGCCAAGTTCAACGGCGTCTCGAAAGATTTCGAGCTCCATCTCAAGGAATGCGAATGGCGCTGGCGAAAGGACCAGGCTACCCTAAAGGAGGAATTATGGAGATTGCTAGTCTAGAGCCTTGCGAAAGGGTGAAATCCCTCAGCCGATAAGGTCTTCCACCGCCACAACGCCGGGCAGCGACTTCAGCGCCCCCTTGATCTGCGGCGAGACCGGCCAGGCGTCACCGATATTGATGGGCACATCCTGGCTGGCATTGTCCGGCAGCGGGACCGACAGTGCGGTGATCCGCACCGGCCCCTTGGTCTTGATCGCGCCGTCATCCTTGTAACGCGCCAGGATCGACTGGATCGTGGAGGCCGCCTCGGGCGTGTCGATCATCACATTCATGCCTGCGACCGCGCCTGCCGTCACGACCCGTTCGATCGGGGCGACCGAGCGGGCGACCGGATCGAACTGGCCTTCGTTGAAGCGGGCCTCCAGCGTCATCACCACCTGCGTCGTTTGCTCGAACACCTTGCGGACGGTTTCGAAATCCTCCGGGAAGAGCGCCATGCCCGCCACCTGACCGGTAGGGTCGGAAATGTTCATCCGGAAGAACCGCGTGCCGCGCCCGGATTTCCGTTCCTGCAAACCGCTGACAATGACGCCCACGCGGGAGACCGCACCACCGTCCCGCTCGGCCTTTTCCTGCAACTCGGCGAGCGTCAGCATGCCCTTGCGTTTCAGCGCCACCGCATAATCGTCAAGCGGGTGCCCGGAGAGATAGAAGCCGATGGCGGTCATCTCCTCCGCCAGACGCTCATTCGGCAGCCAGTCATCGACCGGGGCCAGACGCGGCTCCGGCAGGTCTTCGCCCGCTTCGCCAAAGAGCGACACCTGGTTGGAGTTCTTCTGCTCGAAGATCGCCGCAGAATAGGCAGTGAGACCGTCGAGCGATTGAAAGACCCGGCGGCGGTTGCTGTCGAGTTGGTCGAAAGCGCCTGCGCGGGCGAGCATTTCGAGGGGACGTTTGCCGATCTTCTTCAGATCCGCCCGGCGGGCCAGATCAAACAGCGTTGCAAAGGGTTTGCCGGTTTCATCCCGCGCCTCGGTGATGATCTTCATCGCCTCAAGACCCACGTTTTTCAGCGCGCCCAGCCCATAGACCAGCTTGCCGTCATTCACCGAAAACCGCGCCCGGGAGCGGTTCACGCAAGGCGGCACGATGTCAATCTCGAGCCCCCTGCGCACCTCTTCGGCATAGATCGCCAGCTTGTCGGTGAGGTGAATATCGCAATTCATGACGCCCGCCATGAATTCCACCGGGTGGTTCGCCTTCAGCCAGCCGGTCTGATAGCTGACCACCGCATAGGCGGCGGCGTGGGACTTGTTGAAGCCGTAGTTGGCGAATTTGTCGAGAAGGTTCCAGACCTCCAGCGCCTTCTTGTCGTCAACGCCGTTTTCCTTGGCGCCGGCGATGAATTTCGGCCGTTCCGCATCCATCGCCTCCTGAATCTTCTTTCCCATGGCGCGGCGCAACAGGTCAGCGCCACCCAGCGTGTAGCCGGCCATTTCCTGGGCGATCTGCATCACCTGTTCCTGATAGACGATGATGCCCTGGGTTTCGTCCAGAATGTGATCAATGGAGGGATGCAGCCGTTCCCGTTCGGCGCGCCCATTCTTCACGTCGCAATATTGCGGAATGTTCTCCATCGGACCGGGACGATAGAGCGCCACCAGAGCCACGATGTCTTCGATACAGGTGGGTTTCATGCGCCGGAGCGCATCCATCATGCCCGAGCTTTCCACCTGGAACACCGCCACCGTCTTGGCCTTGGCATAAAGGTCATAGGTCGGCTCATCATCCAGCGGGATCGCGTTGATCTGGCCCTCGGTGCCCTCTTCCGGCTCGTAGAGCTCGGTGCCGTCGGCGGCCACATGGAGCGCGCGCCCCTGCCCTTCGATCAGGTCGATGGCGTTCTGGATAACCGTCAGCGTTTTCAGCCCGAGAAAGTCGAACTTCACCAGCCCCGCCTGTTCGACCCATTTCATATTGAACTGGGTGGCGGGCATGTCCGAGCGCGGGTCGCGGTAAAGCGGCACCAGCTCATCCAGCGGGCGGTCCCCGATCACCACCCCCGCGGCGTGGGTCGAAGCGTTGCGCAAGAGCCCCTCGACCTGCTGGCCATAGGTCAGAAGCCGGTCGACCACCTCTTCGGCCTTGGCCTCCTCGCGCAGGCGCGGCTCGTCCGACAGCGCCTTTTCGATGGAGACGGGTTTGACGCCTTCGACCGGGATCAGTTTCGACAGCCGGTCCACCTGGCCATAGGGCATCTGCAATACCCGGCCCACGTCGCGGACGGCGGCCTTGGAGAGCAGCGCGCCGAAAGTGATGATCTGACCCACCCGGTCGTTGCCATATTTCTCCTGCACATAGCGGATCACCTCTTCCCGGCGGTCCATGCAGAAGTCGATGTCGAAGTCGGGCATCGAGACCCGTTCGGGGTTGAGGAAGCGTTCGAACAGAAGCGAATAGCGCAACGGGTCGAGGTCGGTGATGGTCAGCGCATAGGCCACCAGCGAACCTGCGCCCGAGCCCCGGCCCGGACCCACGGGAATGTCGTGATCCTTGGCCCATTTGATGAAGTCGGCCACGATCAGAAAATAGCCGGGGAAGCCCATGCCCTCGATAATGCCCAGCTCGAAATCGAGCCGCGCGTCATACTCTTCACGCGGTGCCGCCGGGTCGATCACCGCGAGACGGGCATCGAGCCCCTCCTTGGCCTGACGGCGCAATTCCTCGACCTCGTCATCGGCGAATTTCGGCAGGATGGGGTCGCAACGTTCGGCGCCATAGGCACAGCGGCGCGCGATTTCCATCGTGTTGTCAATGGCTTCCGGCAGGTCGGCAAAGAGCGCTGTCATCTCGGCGGGCGATTTCAGATAATGCTGCTGGGTCAGCCGCCGCCGGTCGGCCTGCTGATCCACATAGGCCCCTTCGGCGATGCAGATCAGCGCATCATGGGCCTCGTACATATCCGGCTTGGGGAAATAGACATCATTGGTCGCCACCAGCGGCAGGTCCATGGCATAGGCCATTTCCACCGCCGGGCGTTCTGACAGCCGCTCCGCCTCGGGCAGGCCGCCGCCCTCGGTCGGGTGGCGCTGGAGTTCCACATAGAACTTGTCGGGGAAGATCGCGGCCAGACGTTTCATCAACGCCTCGGCCCGGTCCCGGTGCCCGTCGCGGCAAAGCCGCCCGATGGGCCCATCGGGGCCGCCCGAAAGGCAGATCAGCCCCTCCGCATGCTCTTCCAACTCGGCCAGCGTCACATGGGGCCAATCGGCCTCGCGCAGGTAGAGACAGGAGTTCAATTTCATCAGGCTTTGATAGCCCGCCTCGGTCTGCGCGAGCAGTACCACCCCCGCAGGTCGCACCATGTGTTCGCCAGGCGCGGGCTGGTCATAGTCCAGATCCACCTGGCACCCGACGATGGGCTGGATGCCGGCACCAATGGCCGAAACCGAGAATTCCAGCGCCGAGAACATGTTGTTCGTGTCGGTCACGGCGACGGCGGGCATCTCGGCCGCGGCGCAAAGACCGGGCAGCTTTTTCAGCCGCACGGCCCCTTCGAGAAGGGAATATTCGGTGTGAAGGCGGAGGTGGACGAACCCGGGGCGACTGCTCATTTCGCCACCTTAGAAAACGGTCGCGGGGAGGGAAAGAGCCGCGTCACTTGGCCTCGCCCTTTTTGCGGAAATCCGGCATAGGTAAGCCCCATGGTGTTGGACCTTTCTGATCTGTCGAAAAGCTTTGCGGGCGGCGCGGTGCGCGTGCTCGATGGCGTGTCGCTCAGCCTTGCGGCGGGCGAGGTGGTGGCGCTCACCGGTGAAAGCGGCTCGGGCAAATCGACGCTTCTGCACATGGCCGCCGGGCTCGAACCGGTCGATTCGGGGGCGATCCGTTTCGAGGGGCGCGATCTGGTCGCGATGACCGAAGCCGAACGGGCCGCGCTCAGACGCAGCGCCATCGGCATCGTCTTTCAGCAGTTCAACCTGATCCCTTCGCTCAACGTCGCGGCCAATCTGCGCTTTCAGGCCCGCCTTGCCGGTCGCGAGATCGCGGATTTCGACGGGCTGGTCGCGTCTCTCAGCCTGCAGGACCAGCTTGCGAAATATCCCGAAGACCTGTCGGGGGGCCAGCAGCAGCGGGTGGCCATCGGCCGCGCGCTGGCGGCTGCGCCGCGCCTTCTTCTGGCGGATGAGCCCACCGGCAATCTCGATGAAACGACCGGCGACGGGGTATTCGAACTGCTGCTGTCGCTGGCGCGCGCCCGGAACGCAGGCCTTCTGATTGCCACCCATTCCGAACGGCTGGCCGCCGCCGCCGACCGCCGGGTGCACCTGTCCCACGGGCGGATCACCGGATGAACCGGGCCGCCCTTGCCGCACTCCTGTCCCACTGGCGCCGGCGCCCCTTCCAACTGGTCACGCTGATCCTCGGGTTGTCTCTGGCGACCGCGCTCTGGTCCGGGGTGCAGGCGATCAATGCTGAGGCGCGCAAATCCTACGGCGCGGCGGCGGATGTGCTTGGCGGCGGCGGGCTGGCGGAACTCGTGCGCCGGGACGGCGGCGCGATTTCTCAGGCGGATTTCGTGGCGCTGAGGCGCGCGGGCTGGCAGGTCAGCCCGGTGATCGACGGCTGGATCCGAGGCGAGGCCGGACGCGTCCGGCTCCTCGGCGTCGATCCCTTCACCCTGCCCGAAGGCGGCAGCGCGGGCGCGCTGGCGGCGGGCGACATGACCGGCCTGCTCGACGGAGCGCTTTTCGCCCATCCCAGCACCGCCGCCCGCCTCGCAGAGGCAACCGCGATCGACAGCCTCGCCCCCGGCATCGCCCTGGCCGATCTCGACACCGCCGGAACCCTGTTGCAAACCAATGGCTTCACCCGGCTCCTGATCTCGGACACCCAGCCGCTGACCCGCCCGGATCTGGCCGAAATCGCCCCCGACCTGCGCATTGAAACGCCCGAGACCGCCGAAGATCTGGGCCGCCTCACCGACAGTTTCCACCTCAACCTCACGGCCTTTGGTCTTCTGTCCTTTGCCGTCGGCCTCTTCATCGTCAACGGCGCCGTCGGTCTTGCCTTCGAACAGCGCCGTCCCGTTTTCCGCACCCTGCGCGCCCTGGGCCTGACCGCCCCCCGCCTCGTCACCTTTCTGGTGCTCGAACTGCTGCTTTTCGCCCTGCTCGCCGGCATCCTCGGCATCCTTCTGGGCTATCTGATCGCCGCCACGCTGTTGCCAGATGTGGCGGCCACCCTGCGCGGTCTCTATGGCGCAAGCGTTGAAGGTCAGCTGACCCTGGCGCCCGCCTGGTGGCTGAGCGGGCTCGCCATCGCCTGCGCGGGCACCGCCCTTGCGGCCGGCGGCGGGCTCTGGCGCGTTGCGCGCATGACGCCGCTCGCCCCGGCCCGCCCGCGCGCCTGGGCCATGGCGAGCCTCAACGCGTTTCGCTGGCAACTGGGGGCTGCGGCGGGTTGCTTTCTGATCGCCGGCGCAGGCTGGGGGATCGGAGGCCTTCTTGGCGGCTTCACCCTTCTGGGCGGCCTGCTGCTGGCCGCCGCCCTCGCCCTGCCGGCCACATTGGCGGCGATCCTCAGCCTGGCGGCCCGCAGCGCCCGCGCGCCCCTGAGTGAATGGTTCTGGGCCGACACCCGCCAGCAATTGCCGGGCCTGTCGCTGGCGCTGATGGCGCTGCTGCTGGCGCTGGCCGCCAATATCGGGGTCGGCACCATGGTGTCGAGCTTCCGCGCCACCTTCACCGGCTGGCTTGACCAGCGGCTGGTCAGCGAACTTTACGTCACCCTCGAAGACGAGGCGGACATCCCCGCTTTCACCGCCTTCATGGCCGACAAATCCGAGGCACTTCTGCCGATCTGGGAGATCGAGGCCGAGGTGCTGGGCGCCCCTGCCGAGATCTACGGCGTGGCCGATCATCCGATCTATGCCGAAAACTGGCCGCTCTTGTCCGCCCATCCCGACACCTGGGCGCGGATGGCGCGGGGCGAGGGCCTTTTGATCAACGAGCAACTGGCCCGCCGCGAAGCCCTGCACCCCGGCGACACACTCCCCCTGCCCGGCGGATTTTCCATGGAGATCAACGGAATATACAGCGACTACGGCAACCCGATCGGCCAGGTCGTGCTGCCGCTCGACGTTCTCGTCGCCCGCTATGACGGCATCGACCGGCGCGACTTCGGCGTTCTTACCGGCGACCGCGATCTGGCCGCGCTCCGGACCGCGCTCATCCGCGACTACGGCCTGCCGGAGGAAAACCTGATCGATCAGGCGGCGCTCAAAAGCTTTTCGCTGTCGATCTTCGAACGCACCTTTGCCGTCACCGGCGCGCTCAACATCCTGACCCTCGGCGTCGCGGGCCTTGCCATCCTCACCAGCCTCTTGACGCTTGCCGCCATGCGCCTGCCACAGCTGGCACCGCTCTGGGCCCTGGGCCTCACGCGGAAAGACCTGGCCCGGATCGAACTCCTGCGCGCGCTGATCCTCGCCGCGCTCACTTTCGCCCTTGCCCTTCCGCTCGGCCTTGCGCTGGCCTGGGTGCTGCTCGCGGTGATCAATGTGGAGGCCTTCGGCTGGCGCCTGCCCATGTTCCTTTTCCCCGGCCAATGGCTCTGGCTGTTCGTCCTGTCGCTCGCCGCCGCAGCGCTCGCCGCGCTCTGGCCCGCCTGGCAGATGCGCCGCCGCCCGCCCGCCGATCTGATCCGGGTTTTCACCCATGAACGCTAAGACGATCCTCACCACCCTCTTCGTGCTCTGCGCCACGCCGCTGGGCGCCCAGGGCTTTGCCGGTCTCGGCCAGGCGGCCGAGGCCTACGCCCTGCCCGATCCCGAAACCCGCTTCACCTTTCCCGAAGATCACGGCGCCCATCCCGAGTTCCGCATCGAATGGTGGTATGTGACCGCCAATCTCACCGGCGAGGATGGCGCCACCTATGGCGTGCAATGGACCCTCTTTCGCAACGCGCTCCGCCCCGGCGGCGCACCGGGTGATCAGGTCTGGATGGGGCATGCGGGCCTCGCCACGCCCCAGGGCCACCTCTTTGCCGAACGCTTTGCCCGCGGCGGCACCGGCCAGGCCGGGGTCGCCCCCGCGCCCTTCGCCGCCTGGATCGACGAATGGAACATGACCGGCCCCGACCTCAACACGATCACACTCACGGCCCAGGGCGCCAGCTTCCGCTACGACCTTGATCTTGCCGCCGACCGCCCCTTCGTGCCTCAGGGCGCCGATGGCTACTCGGTGAAATCCGCCGAAGGTCAGGCGAGCCATTATTATTCCCAACCCTTTTATCAGGTCACCGGAACGCTTACCTTTCCCGACCGCGAAGTGCGGGTCAGCGGCCAAGGCTGGCTTGACCGGGAATGGTCCTCGCAGCCACTCGCGGGCGACCAGACCGGATGGGACTGGATCTCGCTCCACCTTGAAAGTGGCGAAAAACTGATGGGGTTCCAGCTCCGCGACACCAAGGGCGGCACCTATACCACCGGCACCTGGATCACGGCGAACGGCACCCCCGAACCGCTCGGCACCGACGCCCTGAGACTGGACGAGGTGGCGACCACCGAAATCGGCAACCGCAGCTTGCCCACCACCTGGGATGTGACCCTGCCCGCCAAGGGGCTCGAGGCCCGCATCACCGTCACCTATCCCGACAGCTGGATGGGCACCCGCATCCCCTATTGGGAAGGGCCGGTGGCGGTCACGGGCAGTCACAAGGGCGTGGGCTACCTCGAGATGTCGGGCTATTGAGCCTCGCCATTCCCGGCCCGATTGACTAGGCACAAGACATGGATGCCCTGCCCCTTCCCCTGACCCGCGACATCGTCCTAATCGGCGGCGGCCATGCCCATGCGCTGCTCCTGCGCGCCTGGGGCATGAACCCGCTGCCCGGGGTCCGGCTGACCGTGATCAACCCCGCGCCGTCGGCCCCCTATACCGGCATGCTGCCCGGCCATGTGGCAGGCCATTACGGGCGCGAGGATCTGGAAATCGATCTGGTGAAACTGGCGCGCTTCGCCGGCGCCCGGGTGATCCTCGGCTGGGTGACGGCCATCGACAGGGCGGCGAAACGCATCCATCTGCCCGGCCGGGCGCCGATCCCCTATGACGTGGCCTCGGTCGACATCGGCATCACCTCGGACATGCCCGAGATCCCCGGCTTTCTCGAGCACGGCGTCGCGGCGAAACCTCTGGGCCCCTATGCTGCCCGCTGGCGGCACCATCTCGAAACCGGCGGCCCGGTGGCGGTGATCGGCGGCGGGCTGGCAGGCGTCGAACTGGCGCTGACCATGAAACATGCGCTCCCCGGCAACGATCCGGTGACGGTGATCGACGCGGCCGCCGCCCTCGAAGGGGTCGGAGAAGGCGCAAAATCCGCCCTGCTGGCGGAACTCACCGCGCAGAACATCCCCCTGATCGAGCATCAGCGGGTGGCAGAGGTCGCCGCCGATCACCTGATCCTCGAAGACGGCCGCCGGATCGCGGCCACCCTCACCGTGGGTGCGGCCGGCGCGCGCCCCTTCCCCTGGCTGGAAGAGACCGGGCTCGACCTGACCGACGGGTTCATCACCGTCAACGACAGCCTGCAAAGCACCAATGACCCGGCGATCTTTGCCGCCGGCGATTGCGCCCATATGCAAGGCACGCCGCGCCCCAAGGCCGGCGTCTTTGCCGTCCGCGCCGCCCCTGTGCTGACCGCCAACCTGCGCGCCGCCGTCTCGGGCGGGCGGCTGGAACCGTTCCGACCTCAGGCCCATTACCTGAAACTGGTCTCGCTCGGTCCGAAATCGGCACTGGCCGACAAATGGGGCCGCGCGGTGAAAGGCGGCTGGGTCTGGCGCTGGAAGGACCATATCGACCGGACCTTCATGGCCAAGCTTGCCGACCTGCCCGCGATGACCCGCGCGCCCCTGCCGCGGGATCGCGCCGACGGGATGAAAGAGGCGCTCGGCCCGAAACCGCTCTGCGGCGGCTGCGGCGCCAAGGTCGGCCCCGATATCCTCGATGACGTTCTGGCCGATCTGACCACGGCGCACCGGGACGATGTGGAGCTCGGACGCGGCGATGATGCAGCGGTCATCCGCTTCGGCCCCACGGGCCAGGTCATCACCACCGATCACCTCCGCGCCTTCTGGCCCGACTCCCATGTCTTTGCCCGCATCGCCGCGCTCCATGCCTTGGGCGACATCTGGGCCATGGGCGCCGCCCCGCAGGCCGCGCTTTTGCAGATCACGCTCCCGCCCCTGTCGGACGAGATGCAGCGCCGCTGGCTCGAGGAAATCATGCAGGCCGTCGCGGAGGTCTTCGCCACCGAAGGCGCCGCCATCGCAGGCGGCCATACCAGCATCGGGGCAGAGTTTTCCTTGGGCTTCAGCCTCACCGGCACCAGTAAAACGCCGCTGACGCTGAAAGGCGCGCAACCCGGCGATGCGCTGCTGCTGACCCGTCCCATCGGCTCCGGCGTACTGCTGGCCGCCGCCATGGAGGGCACCGCGAAAGGCACCGACATCGCCGCCCTCCTTTCCACGCTCACCCGATCCCAGGGCGATGCGGCCCGGGCGCTTGCCCCTGTCGCCCATGCCATGACCGATGTCACCGGCTTCGGCCTCGCCGGTCACCTGATGCGGATGGCCGAGGCCAGCGGCGTCACCGCCACGCTCGA
>JAOXSD010000112.1 GCA_025800205.1 Silicimonas sp.
CAGATCACCGGCGGCAAAGGCGGCGGTGGCGCGGGTGCCCAGGTCTTTTTCCTCGACCGGGATCACCTCGACCTTGACGCCGGAGGCGGCTTCGAAATCGGCCGCCATCTTTTCCTGACGCTCCAGCCGCGCGGGCTGGGTTTCGGTGGTCCAGAACCGGATTTCGGCCTGCGCAGCACTTGCCAGCACCAGCCCAAGCGCGGCCGACGCCATCAACCTCTTGCTCAAATCCTTGAATTGAAAGGTCATTCTATTCTCCTTCTTGTGGTCTTGATGGGTCATGCAACGCGGCACTGATACGTGCCGCGAGGTCTTCCGATGTCAGATTGGGCGGCCCGTCCGAGCCGCCGGCAAGCAGCCGCGCCTTCGCGGTCTCGCGTAATTCCTCGGGCGCTTCGCCCCGGATGCGCCGGATCAACAATCCCGCAAGCCGTTCGCCCGCCAGGTGGCTGTCGACGCCGAACGTGGTCAGCGAGGGCTGTGCCCAGCTGCCTTCGGGAATGCCGTCATAGGAAATCACCGAAAGGTCGCGGCCAATAGCCAGCCCCCGGTCGCGGGCGGCATCATAGGCGCCAAGGGCCGCCAGATCGACGGCAAAGACAATGGCGGTCGGCGGTGCCTCAAGCGACAGCAACCGCCGGGTCGCGCGCGCGCCCTCTTCGCGCAGCATCGCGCCGCGCAGGATCAGCGCCTCGTCCAAAGGCAGGCCCGCCGCCTCGAGACCGCGCCGAAACCCCGCCTCGCGCAACGGCGCGAAATTGTATTCCGGCGCGCCGCCGACAAACCCGATGCGACGGTGCCCGAGAACCCGGAGCCGCTCGACCGCTTCGGCCATCGCCTCTTCGCCCAGAATGTCGAACCAGGCGCAACCGCTGTCATCGGCCACCCGGCCAAAGAGAACAAAAGGCACCTCAAGCCGCTTGAGCAATTCCGCCCGCCCGTCCCGCACCCGGGTCCGGGGCAGGATGAAGCCGTCGGATTTGCGCTCATGCACCAGCCGTTCCAGCGTCTGTTCCATCGCCGCCCCGCCTGCGGAGGTGGCGACCGTCAGGGTCCAGTTCTCGGCACTGGCCGCCTGGGTGATGCCGGCCAGAAAGTCCGACAGGAAGGGGCGCTCGGCGCCGGGAATATCGGTCTGCAGAACCAGCCCCAGGGTGCGGGTCCGCCCGGTGCGCATCCCCTGGGCCTGGGCCAGCGGCCGATAGCCCATCGCCTCGGCCTTGCGATGGACCTTGAGGCGGGTGGATTCGGCAATATCGGGATAGCCGTTCAGCGCCCGGCTGACGGTGCCCTTGGTCATGCCAAGGGCGTCGGCCACATCGGAAATCTTGATCCGGTGGCGCGGGCGCGCGGCGGTTTTTGCCTCTGTCGGCATGGTCAAATCTTGTCCTCCCGATTCGGATACTTGTTTCCGAAACCGGTTTCGGCAAGAGTTTTGCAAAATCCCTGCCGGCCCGGCGCAAGAAACGGGCGGTTTTGGAACGCGCGAACCGGAGGCTTACCGCAGCCGCGCCTCGTCCTGATCAAAGAGATAAAGCCGCTTCGGCTCGAACCGCAGACCGACCCGATCGCCGGCCTTCGAACGCACGTCGCCGCGCTCTTCCACGATCATCCGCTCGCCGCTGTCGCAGGTGAGATAGGCATAGGAGACCCCGCCCAGCGCCTCGGTCAATTCGACACTATGGGTGTCGCCCTCAAGGTCGATCTCGATATGCTCCGGGCGCAGCCCGGCGGTCACGGCCGTGCCTGCCGCAGGCAGCGCCACGCCGGTGGCAACCTCCGCCTTCAGCCCCGGCACCACCACCTGCCCGTCACCGGCGGTGGCGGCAAAAAAGTTCATCGCGGGCGAGCCGATGAACCCGGCCACAAACTTGTTGTCCGGATCCCGATAAAGATCGAGCGGCGCCCCCACCTGTTCGATCCGCCCCAGACGCAGCACCACGATCTTGTCGGCCATGGTCATCGCCTCGACCTGATCATGGGTGACATAGATCATCGTCGCGCCAATCTCCTTGTGCAGCCGCGCGATCTCGACGCGCATCTCCACGCGCAGTTCCGCATCCAGATTGGACAGCGGCTCGTCGAACAGAAACACCTCCGGCCCGCGCACGATGGCGCGCCCAATGGCGACCCGCTGACGCTGCCCGCCCGACAGGGCCGCAGGCTTGCGCTTGAGATACTCGCCCAGCTTCAGAATATCCGAGGCCCGCGCCACCTTCTCGCGGATCTCGGCGGCCGGATGGCCATTCATCTTCAGCCCGAACCCCATGTTCTGCTCGACGCTCATATGGGGATAAAGCGCATAGGTCTGGAACACCATCGCGACCCCGCGCTCGGCCGGATCCATCCGGGTCACGTCGCGGCTGCCGATGCGAATCGTGCCGTCGCTGGTCTCCTCCAGCCCCGCCACCATGCGCAGCAGCGTGGACTTGCCACAACCCGAGGGCCCGACGAAAACGCAGAATTCGCCATGATCGATTTCCAGATCCACCCCGTGGATGACCTGGGCTTCACCGTATTTCTTGATGACCTTCGACAGGGATACGCCGGACATGGATCAGCCTTTCAATTCGGGATCTTGCAATCGGTTGCATGGGGCGGAGCGCCCGGCGCAGAGAGCCGGAAAAACGCTTGCGGGCCGGGGGCTTCGCCGCAGGGACAGCCCCCCCGCTTCCGCTGGCACAGGTTCCGTTCACGATGGTCTCCTCCCCGCGCGGCACGTTCCTCTTCGTCACCGCTGTTGACAAGGCTAACCCGGTCATTGTTAGGCTTTCAACATGCAAAACCGGGGCCGGACCATCGGACCCTGCGAAATCGCAAATTGGGAGGATAGAATGGAATTCAAATGGAAAGCGCCGCTGGCGGCGCTTGGCCTTGCCGTGCTGTCGGCAGGGTCGATCAATGCGGCCGGTCATGCCCTGACCGGCGATCTGAAGATCTTTCTCGACACGTCGAACCCGGCGCCGCGCGCCACGATGGAGGCGATGATCGGGCGGTTCCAGGAGATGCACCCGGATCTGAACATCGAAACCACGGTGATCGACCGCGAGGCCTACAAGACCCAGATCCGCAACTTCCTGACCGCGGATTCGCCCGATGTCGCCACCTGGTATGCGGCCAACCGCATGCGTCCTTACGTGGAAGCGGGCCTCTTCGAAGACGTGTCCGATCTCTGGATGGAACCGGAGATCGCCGAGAACCTCGCCTCGACCAAGGGCGCGATGACCATCGACGACAAACAATGGGGCGTGCCCTACACCTATTATCAATGGGGCGTCTATTACCGGAAGGACATCTACGAGGAACTGGGCCTGAACGAGCCCGCCAACTGGGATGAATTCAAGTCCAACTGCGAAGCCATCGTCGCCTCGGGCCGGGCCTGTTTCACCATCGGGTCGAAGTTCCTCTGGACCGCCGGCGGCTGGTTCGATTACCTCAACGTCCGCACCAACGGCTTTGATTTCCATATGGATATGGCCGCAGGCAACGTGGCCTGGACCGATGACCGCGTGCGCGCGACCTTCGCCAACTGGCGCGAGCTGATCGACATGGGCGCCTATGTGGCCAACCACCAGAACTACTCCTGGCAGGAAGCCCTGCCCTTCATGGTCAATGGTGAAGCGGCCGGCTACCTGATGGGCAACTTTGCCGTCGCCCCCCTGCGCGAAGCGGGTCTGAGTGATGATCAACTCGACTTCTTCCAGTTCCCGGTGATCACCGAAGGCGTGCCGCTCGCCGAAGACGCGCCCACGGACACGTTCCACATCCCGGCCAATGCCCAGAACAAGGACAACGCGCGCGCGTTCCTGCGCTTTGTGGTCTCGGCCGATGAACAGACCGAGATCAACTCGGGCAAGAACCTGGGCCAGCTGCCGATCAACGCCAAATCGGCCGTCGACAATGACAAGTTCCTCAACGAGGGCTTTGCCATGCTGTCGTCGAACAGCCCCGGCGGTGTGGCGCAGTTCTTCGACCGCGACTTCCCCGCTGAGATGGCCGCCGAAGCCATGCAGGGCTTCCAGGAGTTCATGGTGTTCCCCGACAATCTGGATGAAATCCTGAACCGGCTCGAAAAGGTCCGCGCGCGGGTCTACAAATAATCACGCCCGGGGCGGGTTCCGACCCGCCCCGCACGGCCCATCGGCAAGCCCATCCGGGCTTTCCCATGCGCCGCGAAGGGAGGCCCCATGACCACCACCAGTGAGCCCCGGCCGCGCGGCTGGTACAAGCGCAACGAGATCGCGGTGACGCCCTGGCTGTTTCTGGCCCCCGCGATCCTGTTCTTTCTGGTCTATGTGATCTTCCCGATCTTCCAGTCGATCAACATCTCGTTCTACGACTGGGACGGGCTGGGAGAGGCCCGCTGGGTCGGTTTCGACAATTACGTCGAACTGGCCGACGACAGCGCCTTCGAAGTCTCCTTGTGGAACAATTTCAAATGGTTGATCTTCTATCTTCTGGCGATCCCCGCAGGTCTCTTCATCGCGCTTTTCCTCAACCAGACCGTGACCGGCATCCGGATCTACAAATCGCTCTTCTTCTTCCCCTTCGTGCTGTCGCAGGTGGTGGTGGGCCTCGTCTTCTCGTGGTTCTACCTGCCCAATGAAGGGCTTCTCTCCAATGCGCTCGCCTGGTTCGGCCTCGGCCCGCTCAACGTCCTGGGCGATCCGACCTGGGCCACCTACGGGATCATCGCCGCCGGGCTCTGGCCCCAGACCGCCTATTGCATGATCCTCTATCTGACCGGGCTCAACGCGGTCGATCCCGAACAGGTCGAAGCGGCCCGGCTCGACGGCGCGAAAGGCTGGAAGATGCTCTGGTATGTGATCATCCCGCAGCTGAAGCCCGCCACCTTCATCGCCTTCGTGGTCACCATCATCGGCGCGCTGCGCTCCTTTGACCTCATTTCGATCATGACCAATGGCGGGCCCTTCGGCCAAACCCGGGTGCTGTCCTTCTACATGTTCGAAAAAGCCCTCTCCGAATACGGCTTCCGGATGGGCTACGGCGCCGCCATCGCGGTGGTGCTGTTCCTGATCATGCTGATGTTCATCGCCTATTTCCTCTTCTCCATGTACCGCGAAGAAAAGGGGCGCTGAGATGTTTCCCCGTCCGATCCAGACCGCCTCCCCGGCCGCCCAGAGCCTCTACAAAACCGCCCTGCCGGTGGCGCTGATCCTCTGGCTGCTGCCGCTCATCGCGGTGGCGGTCTTTTCGATCAAACCCGCGCAGGATTTCACCACCGGCAATTACTGGGGCGCGCCCTCGTCCTTTGAGGCGGCCCATAACTACGGCCAGGTCTTCTTCAATTCCGACATGCCGCGCTACATGCTGAATTCCTTCCTGATCACCATTCCAACGGTGATCGGCGCGGTCGCGCTCTCGACCATGGCGGGCTTTGCCCTCGGCATCTACCGGTTCCGCTCGAACCTGCTGATCTTCTTCATGTTCGTGGCGGGCAATTTCGTGCCCTTCCAGATCCTCATGGTGCCGGTGCGCGACCTCACCCTCGACATGGGGCTCTACAACACGAAAACCGGCCTCGTGCTCTTTCACATCGCCTTTCAGACCGGGTTCTGCACGCTCTTCATGCGCAATTTCATCCGCGCCCTGCCCTTTCCCCTGATCGAGGCCGCGCGCGTCGAAGGCGTCGCCGAATGGCGGATCTTCTGGTACGTGGTGCTGCCCCTGATGAAACCCGCGCTCGCCGCCCTTGCGGTGCTGATCTTCACCTTCATCTGGAACGATTACTTCTGGGCGGTGGTGCTGACCCAGGGCCCCGAAAGCCAGCCCGTGACCGCCGGCATCACCTCCTTCAACGCCCAGTTCCGCGCCGCCTACCACCTGATGAGCGCGGGCTCCATCGTCGCCGCCCTGCCCCCCGTTCTGATGTTCTTCCTGATGCAGAAGCACTTCATCGCAGGCCTGACCCTGGGCGCGGTGAAGTAGCACCGCGCACACGAAAGGGCGAGCGGGCGTGTGCGAAACGTCACGCTAAGTTCGGGTGATCGTGTGCCGCCGGGCTCCTATCAAGGGCGGGTCCACAAAGGAGCCGCCCATGACCCGAACCACCCCCAATCCCCTGAA
This sequence comes from Silicimonas sp., assembly GCA_025800205.1. Taxonomy (GTDB): domain Bacteria; phylum Pseudomonadota; class Alphaproteobacteria; order Rhodobacterales; family Rhodobacteraceae; genus CALKXV01. The sequence goes on from JAOXSD010000112.1 coordinate 6,088, forward strand.
CCGCCGCGCCCTCCTTGCCGGCGCCGCCCTCGCCCCGCTGCTGCCGCGCCTGGCCGACGCCAGCACGGCGCCCCTGCCCGCTGAAGCCCCCTTCACCTACGAGGTCACCCGCACGGACGCCCAATGGCGCGCGATGCTGAATGATCTCGAATATGCGGTGATGCGCGAAGGCGGGACCGAAAAACGCCACACCAGCCTTCTGGCCTTCGAAGAACGCCCCGGCCGATACGATTGCCGCGGCTGCGGTCTTGCGGTGTTCGACAGCGACTGGAAGGTCCAGCATTTCGACATCGGCTGGGTGTTCTTCACCCAATCCCGCCCCGATGCGATCCTCACCGCCATCGATCCCGGCTTCACGCCAATGGAAGGCGAGATTGCCCCGGCGCCGACGATCGAATGCCACTGCCGCCGCTGCGGCAGCCATTTCGGCCATATCCTCCATGTGCGCGATCAGGTGGTCCATTGCCTGAACGGAACATCCCTGACCTTCACCGCCGCCTGATCCCGGCCCTGCCGCCAAAGGCCCGCGTGCGTGTCACGCGGGCTTTTTCATGCGCGCTTGCCGGTGCTCACGAAACGGCAAATTTGAAGTGTAGCGGCTGAAACAATGCAAAACCCTGCGGCGGCCGTGATCCCGATCACGGAAACCCACCTGCGACGTGAGCTTGATGTCAAGTTTTCTCACGCAATTTCATGCTCTTACACAGAAACACCGCGCCCGGCTCACACCCGCCACCCTGATCTCACGACAAGTCACGATTTCCCCCGCTTCCGCTGACGGCACCGTTAATTTCAATTGATCCGCCGGTCTCGCAGAAAGACGCCACGCCCTTCGGAGGGGCACAACATTGGAAAGGAAACACCATGACGAAACTGACTGCGATTGCGACCGCCGCCACACTTGGCCTGATGGCTCTGGTCCCTGCCGCCCAGGCGATGGAATCGGAACTGAACGCCCTGACCGGCGCGGTCTACAATGAGCTGAACGGCATGCAGATGGATCTCGCCGAGATCAACGACCTGACCCTGGGCGACATTCACGCGATCAAGCTGATCATGTCGGGCGGCGACAGCGAAGGCGAGAAGCGCAACAAGATCAACAGCATCCTGCGCAAGGCCGGCCAGCGCTGATCCTCCCGGGCACCGCGCCTTCGGGCGCGGCCGCCTTCAGGCCGAATGGGCCCCCTCGGCCAGTCCGCGCACGAAGGCGCAGACCTCGGCCGGGCTGTCGCCCGCCGCGATCCGCTCGACGATGGCGGAGCCCACCACCGCCCCATCGGCCACGCTGGCAATGTCGCGGCTGGCCTCGGGGGTCTTGATCCCGAACCCCACGATCACCGGCAGATCGGTCTTGGCCTTGATCCGCGCCACTTCGGGGCCCACATCGGTCGCCACCGCATTGGCGGCCCCGGTGATCCCGGTGATCGACACGTAATAGACGAAACCCGACGTGTTGGTCAGCACCTTGGGCAAACGCTTGTCATCGGTCGTGGGCGTCGCCAGACGAATGAAATTCAGCCCCGCCTCCTGGGCCGGAATGCAAAGCTCGCTGTCCTCTTCGGGCGGCAGATCGACCACGATCAACCCATCGATCCCGGCCGCTTTCGCATCGTCCAGAAACTGCGCCACCCCATGGCTGTAGATCGGGTTGTAATACCCCATCAACACGATCGGCGTGGTGTCGTCGGTCTCGCGAAAGGCGCGCGCCATCTCCAACGTGCGGTTCAGGGTCATGCCCCCTTCAAGGGCGCGCTGCCCGGCCAGCTGGATGGTGGAGCCATCGGCCATCGGATCGGTGAACGGCAGACCCAGCTCGATCACATCGACACCCGCCTCGGGCAATCCCTTGACGATCTCCAGCGAGGTGTCGAAATCCGGATCGCCCGCCATGATATAGGCGACAAAGGCTTTCTTGCCCGCCGCGTTCAGGCTTGCGAATTTTCTGTCGATCCGGGTCATGGTCCGCTCCCTCAAAGTCAGCCTCTGCCTTGCCCGATCCGGACTGGAAGATCAATCGGGCGTTTGCGGAACCGGAGGTTGCCGGACCCCGGACCACCGGAAATCGGACGCCCGTGGTCGGCCCGCACAGGCCACAGGCGATTATTGACCAAAATGATAGCAGAACGTCTCGATATCCTGCCCGTAGAGACGGCGCACGATCCCCTTTGTCTGATTGGTGTAGCGGGCCCGAAAATTACCTCCCCCCGCCTTGTTGAGCCGAACGCCCGTGTCAATCGTCGCCCCCGTCTTTTGCTTCACCAATTCGGAGAGGACCGACGCGTCTTCTGCAAACCGTTCTGTGCGCAAAATGAAGTCAGGCAACAGGCAGCCGCGGAAAAAAGCATGTCCACCTGCCGTTTGACGTGGAAATCCTTGATGATGTCGTAGTCACGGTCAATCAGGTCAAGGTAGTCCTCGAACGGCATTCCCTTGCGAAATCCGTATTGCTCCAGCCGATCGTGCAGTTGCGCGACAACCTTGTCCTTGTAATGCGACACCACCCGTGCCCAAGGATTCCGAACCGTGGCCACGATGAAGCGGTCAGGCTTCAGATCCCAGAGTTCCCGTGGCCCGACCGAATAGGACTTCCAGATGCGCTGCGGGGCCCGAACGCGGTCCACATCCTCGCGCAGAAGCGGTCCGAGAAGTTTGAGCAGCGAACTTGAGGCGCATTTCGGGGTGGAGATGACGGATATCCGATGCTCCGGCAGATCAAAGAAAACCGGTTGGCGCCTTTGGTTGGGTATCTCCATGGTCAAATCTTTCACGGAAAAGATAATCGCATCGCCTCAGAGATACCTGGGCATTGACGAAGATCAACGGCGTTCTTCACAAGGGGCGATTTTCCCCGGCTCCGCGCAGGCTCCGGACGACCTGTCACCCGTGGAACAGCACGGGCCGCGCCAGGTGCCGCAATTCGTCCAGGCTGATGGGATGGCGCATGCAATATGATCTGACGCAGGAGACGAAGCGCAAAACCTGCCGCCCCGTTCGGTTCCGCAAGTCTCGAAGGCCACGCACAGCCCCTTGCGGTCGCTTTCAGCCCCCCGGCACTTTCGCTCAGGCGGCGTCCTTCGCCGCCCGGGCCATGCGCGCCGCCAGCCGCTCGGCCGGGGTGGTCACATAGCTGTCCATCTTTTCGCGGATCTCGCGGATCTCGGTCTCGATGCCGGTGGCCAGCCGCAGGGGCTTCTTGCCGTCGATCAGATAGATCAGACAATGGCAATCGCCCGAGGTCATCGACTGGGTGATCCCCACCGCGATGATCTGATGCAGATCCACCGTGGCCAGGATCTGCCCCCGCCCGCGCGGGTTGCGGGACACGAAACGGATTTCCTCGCGCACCCGGTCCACCTGCACCTCGGGCCGAAAGCCCCGGGCCGAAACCGACAGGCAGAGCCCGCCCAGAAGTCCCAGAACCCCGGTCAGCACAAGCTTCAGCATCAGCGCATCGCCCACATAGAGCGCGCCGGGCAAGAGCCATTGGGCAAAGGCAGCCAGCAGAAAAGCCACGCCAAGAAGCGTCAGCCCCCATTCGATGATCACATC
>JAOXSD010000259.1 GCA_025800205.1 Silicimonas sp.
TCCAACAGCGGCGCGCTCATGCCCGTTTCCCCATGTCGTTCTCCTGTGGAATGTCGCTGCGGATCAGCGCGCCCGCCACGCCGATGGCGATGGCCTGCGGGTGCTTGCCGAGGCGCGTGTCGCCGATCGGGCAGGTGATCCGGTTGATCTGGTGGGCGTCATGGCCGAGCGCCGCGAGCCGTTTGCGGAACCGCGCCCATTTGGTGTCGGAGCCGATCAGGCCGAGGCTGCCGAAGGGCTGGCCGAGCAGCCGGTGGCAGAGGTCAAGATCGAGCGCGTGGGAATGGGTGACGATGATGTGGTCCGCATGACCGGGGGCGAGCGGCGTCAGATCGGCGGGGTTCTCAGCGATCAGGGTTTCCACGCCTGCGGGCACAGTCCCGAAACGCGCTGCGTCGAAATCCGCCCAGCGGAGACGGATCGTGTCGAGCGGGGCGAGCACCTCGACCAGCGCGCGGCCCACATGGCCAGCGCCCCAGATCCAGATTTCGCGGGTCGGGTTTGTGACCGGTTCGACCAGCCAGCCGTCGATCAAGGCGAATTTTCCGGCGGCGATGGCGTGGTCGACCGCGCGCGGGCGCAGCCCGCTGCTGCCCGGCACGGGGCGGGCGACCACGTCTTCGATGCTGGCGAGACGCGCGTCGTCCCAAAGCTCTGTCACCAGCGTCACCGCCCCGCCGCAGCACTGGCCGACACCGGGACCGAGCGGCACCCGGTCGGTGCGGTCCTGGCCAGTGGAGAGCACATCGCGGGCACGGGCGATGGCCTCATGTTCCAATGTGCCGCCGCCGATGGTGCCGAAAACGCGCTCTGCGGTGACCAGCATCGCCGTGCCTGCATCGCGCGGGACCGAGCCTTTCGCCTCGGCCACCACCACGCGGGCCACGGGCGCCAGACGCTGGATATCTTCGAGCGCGAAGCTCACGCGCGGATTTTTCCGATGGCGTGGAGCACCTGTTCGGCGGTGGCAGGCGCATCAAGCGCGGGATAGGCGTTGCCGCAGGACGCCACAGCATCTGAGAGCGCGAGATAGGCGGAAATCCCCAGCATGAAGGGCGGTTCGCCCACCGCCTTGGAGCGATAGACCGTGTCTTCCCGGTTCTCGCCGTCCCAAAGGGCGACGTTGAACACATCAGGCCGGTCGGAACAGGCGGGGATCTTGTAGGTCGAGGGGGCGTGGGTCTTGAGGCGGCCCGCGTCGTCCCAGATCAGTTCTTCGGTCGTGAGCCAGCCGGCACCCTGCACATAGGCGCCTTCGATCTGGCCGATGTCGAGCGCGGGGTTCAGGGAGGCACCGCAATCATGGAGGATGTCAGTGCGCAGGATGCGGTTTTCGCCGGTCAGTGTGTCGATGACGACCTCGGTCACCGCCGCGCCATAGGCGAAGTAGTAGAACGGCCGCCCCTGGCCCTTGATCCGGTCCCATTCCACCTTGGGCGTCTTGTAGAAGCCGGTCGAGGACAGCGAGATGCGGGCCATATAGGCGTCCTTGATCACGGTCTCAAAAGGGATCGCTTCGCCGCCCACATGGACCATGCCGTCTTCGAAGCGCACGGTCGCGGGGTCGGCCTGGGCGCGGGAGGCCACGAAATCGGCAAGCCGGTCGCGGATCGTGTCGCAGGCGGCCTGCACCGCCATGCCGTTCAAATCGGACCCGGACGAGGCGGCGGTGGCCGAGGTGTTGGGCACTTTGGCGGTGTCGGTGGCGGTGATCTTGATCTGGTCTGTGCCGACACCGAAACGGGCGGCGGCGACTTGCGCGACCTTCTGGAACAGCCCCTGCCCCATTTCGGTGCCGCCGTGGTTCAGGTGGACCGAGCCGTCCTGATAGACATGGACCAGCGCGCCGGCCTGATTGAGATGGGTGAGCGTGAAGCTGATCCCGAACTTGACCGGCGAGAAGGCGATGCCCTTTTTCAGAATGTCGTTCTGCGCGTTCCAGTCGGCGACCGCCGCCTTGCGGGCGGCATAATCGGACGAGGCGAGAAGCTGCTGGGTCAATTCTCCAAGAATGAAATCCTCGACCGGCATGCCGTAGTGGGTCGTGTCCAGCTTCGGCAGGTCGGGCGAATGTTCCCCACCCAACCGTTTCCCGGTCCCCGGCCCCGTGGGCGCGGGCGCGGCGTAATAGTTCCGACGGCGCACCGCAACCGGATCGCGGCCCAAAGCATGGGCGACGTGATCCAGCACACGTTCGATCCCCACCATGCCCTGCGGGCCGCCAAAGCCGCGATAGGCGGTGTTCGACTGGGTGTTGGTCTTCAGCCGGTGGCTTTCGACCCGCAGGTTGGGGATCGCATAGGCATTGTCGGCGTGCAGCATGGCACGGTCGGCCACGGGCAGGGACAGGTCGATCGACCAGCCGCATTTGCAGAGCTGGAGGAAATCCACCGCCAGAATGCGCCCGTCGGGTTCATAACCGACGCGGTAGGAAATCCGGAAATCATGGCGCTTGCCGGTGATCACCATATCGTCGTCGCGGTCATAGCGCATCTTGGCGGGCCGACCGGTGGCATTGGCGATCAGCGCGCAGGAAATCGCCAGCGCATTGCCCTGGCTTTCCTTGCCGCCAAAACCGCCGCCCATGCGCCGGGTTTCGACACGGACCGCGTTCATCGGCACGCCCAGCGCCTCGGCCACCTTGTGCTGGATCTCGGTCGGATGCTGGGTCGAGGAATGAACGAGCACATCGCCGCCTTCCTGCGGCAGTGCTGCTGCCGCCTGACCTTCGAGGTAGAAATGTTCCTGACCGCCGATCTCCATGGAGCCGTCGAGGCTGAGGGGCGCGGCGGCAATGGCGGCGGCGGCGTCACCGCTTTCGTAGATACGGGGGCCGTCCTCGAAGCGGCTGTCGGCGGCCAGCGCA
>JAOXSD010000120.1 GCA_025800205.1 Silicimonas sp.
CGGGCCGGGTGCTGGCCAAGGAGGCACTGATCGGGGCGATCACCGAAGACACAGCGCCCGATCCGGCCTATATAGATGCGCTCGGCCGCCTGATCGCCGACGACACACTTGATCCCGCCTTCCGCGCCTTCGCGCTGGCCCTGCCATCGGAGGCGGATCTCGCCCAGGCCCTCTTTGATGCGGGCCGCACCCCCGATCCCGCCGCCATCCACGGCGCCCGCGAGACGCTGGCCCGCACCATCGCCGAGGCCCATCAGACCACCTTCACCACGCTTTACGACACCATGGCCTGCCCCGGCCCCTATCGCCCCGACGCCAAGGACGCCGGGCGCCGGGCCCTGCGGCTGAAGGCGCTGGCGCATCTGTCGCTGCTCGATCAGGGCGCAGCCGCCGCCACGCTTTTTGACGCGGCCGACAACATGACCGAAAGCCTGGGCGCCCTCGGCCTGCTGATCCGCGCAGGCGCGGGGGATGCGCAGGTACAGGCTTTTCAGGCCCGTTGGGCCCATGACCCGAACACGATGGACAAATGGTTCGCCATCCAGATCGCCCAGGCCGCCCCGGAAAAGGCGGTAGGCATGGCAAGGGCGCTCACCGCCCATCCCGGTTTCAACTGGAAGACACCGAACCGGTTCCGCGCCGTCCTCGGTGCGCTTGCGGGCAATTTCGCGGGCTTTCACGACGCCTCGGGCGCGGGATATGATTTCTTTGCCGACTGGCTGGTCAAGCTCGACCCGGTCAACCCGCAGACCGCGGCACGGATGGCGACCGTTTTCGAGACCTGCAAGATGTTCGACGGCGACCGCCAAAGCCTGATCCGCGACGCGCTGACCCGTCTGGCCCGCTCACCCAGCCGTGACATGGAAGAGATCACCAGCCGGATCCTGGCGGGCTGAGGCGCCGGGAAAACGTCGAAAGTGACCCTGGGGCAGGCCCTCAAGTGATTGCCTGCCCACGAGAATATTCAGCCTTGCAGTGATTGCATGACAGGTCTTCGCGCCGTAACGTCATTCTTACGTGCATTTTTCAGATTTCTGCATTATGAGATAGTTTAACGCTAAACTATTTGTCCGGAGCATGGGGAGGAGACCACGCATGGCGACCCGCCGCAGCAGCAAGAAGCCGACGGCTTCGAAAGACGAACTTCTTAAGTATTACAAAGATATGTTGATGATCCGCCGGTTCGAGGAAAAGGCCGGTCAGCTTTACGGCATGGGCCTGATCGGCGGCTTCTGCCACCTCTATATCGGTCAGGAAGCGGTCGTTGTCGGCCTCGAGGCCAACACGAAAGAAGGCGACAAGCGCATCACCACCTATCGCGACCACGGCCATATGCTGGCCTGCGGCATGGATGCCAATGGCGTGATGGCAGAGCTCACGGGGCGCGAGGGCGGCTACAGTCGCGGCAAGGGCGGCTCGATGCACATGTTCTCGAAGGAAAAGGATTTCTACGGCGGCCACGGGATCGTGGGCGCCAATGTGCCCTTGGGCGCGGGTCTGGCTTTTTCGGACAAATACAAAGGCAATGACAACATCACCTTCACCTATTTCGGTGACGGTGCGGCCAACCAGGGCCAGGTTTACGAGACCTATAACATGGCGATGATCTGGGAATTGCCGGTGATTTTCGTCATTGAAAACAACCGCTACGCCATGGGCACCAGCGTGCAACGCGCGACCAAATCGCCGTCGCTCTGGGAGCGCGGTGCCGCCTACGGCATTCCGGGCGAAGAGGTTGACGGGATGGATGTGCTCGCGGTGCGCGACGCGGGCGCGCGGGCGGCAAAACACTGCCGCGCAGGCAAGGGCCCCTACATTCTCGAAGTGATGACCTATCGCTATCGCGGCCATTCCATGTCGGACCCGGCGAAGTACCGCACCCGGGACGAGGTGCAGAAGATGCGCGAGGAACGGGACGCCATCGAACAGGTGCGCCAGCGCCTGTTGGATGCGAAGGCCACCGAGGACGAGCTCAAGGCGATCGACAAGGAGATCAAGGCGGTCGTCAATGCCTCGGCCGATTTCGCCAAGGAAAGCCCGGAACCGGCGCTTTCCGAATTGTGGACCGACATTGTGATCGAAGCCTGAGGGAGGACAAACCATGGCAACCGAAATTCTCATGCCCGCCCTCTCGCCCACGATGGAAGAAGGCACTTTGGCAAAATGGCTGGTGAAGGAAGGCGATGCTGTATCGTCGGGCGACATCCTGGCCGAAATTGAAACCGACAAGGCGACGATGGAATTCGAAGCGGTCGATGACGGCATCGTCGGCAAGATCCTCGTGGCCGATGGCACCGAGGCGGTGAAGGTGAACACCCCCATCGCCGTGCTGGTCGAGGAAGGCGAAAGCGCCGATGATGTGGCCAGCGCCCCTGCCCCCGCTGCGGCAGAGGCCCCGGCGGCAGAACCCGAAGCTGTCGCCGCAGCCCCGGTGGCGGTCACCTCTGTTGATCGCACGCCGGATTATCCCGAGGGCACCGAAATGGTGGCAACCACGGTGCGCGAGGCGCTCCGCGATGCCATGGCCGAGGAAATGCGCGCCGACGAGGACGTCTTCGTCATGGGCGAGGAAGTGGCGCAATATCAGGGTGCCTACAAAATCACCCAAGGCTTGCTGGATGAATTCGGCGCCCGCCGGGTGGTCGATACGCCGATCACCGAACACGGGTTCGCGGGCATCGGGGTTGGCGCCTCCTGGGGTGGCCTGAAGCCGATTATCGAGTTCATGACCTTCAACTTCGCCATGCAGGCGATTGACCATATCATCAACTCTGCCGCCAAGACGCTCTATATGTCCGGCGGACAGATGGGCAGCCCGATCGTGTTCCGGGGCCCGAACGGCGCCGCCGCCCGGGTGGGCGCCCAGCACAGTCAGGATTATGCCGCCTGGTATGCGAGCGTTCCCGGTCTCAAGGTGGGGCAGCCCTATTCGGCGGCAGATGCCAAGGGCCTCTTGAAATCCGCCATTCGCGATCCGAACCCGGTGGTCTTTCTTGAGAATGAAATCCTCTATGGCCAGTCCTTCGACGTGCCC
>JAOXSD010000126.1 GCA_025800205.1 Silicimonas sp.
CTCGGTCATCCCGAACCCGTTCAGCACCACCGCACCGCGGTCAGCAAAGAACCGGATCAGCGGCTCGGGCAGGGGGGCCCCGCCGCAAGACAGCGTGGCGCGCGTCCAGTCGATCCCGTCGAGGCTCTCGGCCAGTGAAAAGGCCTGGTAGATCGCAGGCACGCCCAGGAACTGGGTGATTTCGCCCGCGCGGAACAGATCGAGCAGCGTCTCAGGCTCGAACTTCGGCAGGATGCGGCTGAAACCCCCGAACAGGAACACCGGCAGCGTGTGCAGATTGATGCCCGCCGTGTGAAAGAGCGGCAGGAAATTCACCGATCTGTCGGTCGAGACCAGATCAATCGCCTGACCGATATTCAGCGCATTGGCCCAGGCCATGGTGGCGGTCTGGATCACCGCCTTCGGACGCCCCGTGGTCCCTGAAGTGAAGAGCAGATACCAGGGCCGGTGCCCGGGGATCAGATCGGTGCTGGGCTCCGGGTCGAGCGCCAGCCAGTTGGGCATATCCCCATCGATGTCAAAGACCGGCACGCCCAGATCGGCCCCGATCTCGCGCGCGACCTCGGCGAAATCACCCGAATGCAGGATCAGCCTGGCGTCGATCGGCTCCAGCGTCTCGACCAGCTCCGCCGCCGGTTGCCGCCAGTTGAGCGGACAGAGGATCATGCCCGTCTTCTGGCAGGCAAAGAGCGTCAGAAAGAACTCGATCCGGTTGAGACACAGGATCGCGATCCGGTCGCCTTCCTCGAACCCCGCATTGCGCAGCCCCTGCGCAATGGCATCGGCGGCGCGGTT
>JAOXSD010000132.1 GCA_025800205.1 Silicimonas sp.
CGGGCCGCGCGCAGGCCCGGCGGCTCTGCTCCGCGCCCCAGCGCCTGCATGGTGGCCTGCATGGCCCGGTTCTGTGCCTCGGGCGCGGCCAGCACGCGCTGTAACGCCCCGGCGATCTGCGCAGGTGTGCAATCGGGGCCCAGACATTCCGGCACGGTGCGCGTCTCGGACACCAGATTGACCAGCGTGACGGTATCCAGCCGCACCATCCGTTTGGCCAATTGCCATGTCAGCCAGTTGGGTTTGTAGGCGATCGCCATGGGCGTGCCGGCCGCCGCCAGTTCCAGCGACACCGTCCCGGACGCCGCCAAAGCGACCTGCGCCGTGGCAAAGGCAGCGCGTTTGTGCCCGGCAGGGGCGTCCGGGGCCAGGACCACCGGTTCGCCCGGCCAATCCGCCACCATCTGCGGCACCAGATCGGCCACCGGTTCAGCGGCAGGGACAACCACGCGCATGCCGGGATGGGCCGCCAGAACCGGACGCAGCGCCGCGCCAAAGATCGGGGCCAGTTTGCTCACTTCTCCGCGCCGCGATCCGGGCAGCGCAAGCAGCACCGGAGCCTCGCCCAGCCCCTGCGCGCTGCGCAGGGCAGCGATGTCATCGCCTGTTGCCTGCGGCTCAGCCACGACCGGATGACCAACAAAGTCGCAGGTCATGCCAGCGGCCTGCATATAAGGCGGCTCAAAGGGCAGCAGGGCCAGCACGTGATCAATGACCTTGGCCATCTTGTCCGCCCGCCCCGGTCGCCACGCCCAGACCGAGGGGGCCACATAATGCACCGTTTTCACCGACTGCGCAGCCCGCACAATCCGTGCCACACGCAGGCAGAAATCCGGGCTGTCGATGGTGATCAGGACATCCGGGCGCGCCGCCAGCACATCCGCAGCGGTTTCTTCGATCCGGCGTTTGAGATGACGGTACTTCGGCAGAACCTCGGCAATGCCCATGATCGACAGTTCCGACATCTCAAAGAGCGAGACCATGCCCTGCCCCTGCATCAGCCGGCCGCCAACGCCCTGAAACTGCACCTCGGGCACCAGATCCCGCAGCCCCGCCATCAGCGCCGCGCCCAGACGGTCGCCCGAGGGTTCTCCGGAGATCAGGTAGACGCGCATGCCCCGTCCACTTCGCGGACCCAGAGCGCGATGCCCGCCGCGTCGCAGGCGGCAATAACCTGCGGCAGGTCCAACACCATGACCCCGTCCGCCGCGATCACGATGGCCTCCAGCCCCGCCTGCGCCGCACCGGTGACGGTGTTGGGGCCGATGGTGGGCAGATCAATGCGCCGGTCCTGGTCCGTCTTGGGTGCCTTGTAGAAAATCCCGCCGCCCCCGTCCGGGCGCGCGGTCAGGCTGTGCAGCATCCAATCGGTGCCAAAGGTGCCCTCCACCGCCAGAACCTGACCCGCGCGCACGGCACAGGCCTGTCCCAGATCCGCCACCGACAGGGCGTTCAGAACCGCCTCGGCCCGCTGGGCATCCCGTTTTATCGCGTCGCCTGGCTGCACCGCGCCCAGCACACCCGGGGACGGCAGCAGATCCGGCGCAACCGCGTGAGGGGCCACAACCGTCAGTCCCGCATCCTCAAACACTGCGATCACCGCGCGCAGAGCGGCATCGTCGCCATCCCCCAGCGCCTTCTGAATCACGGGCACCAGAGGCCAGGTCGCGGCATCAATGCGCGCCGGGTTTACCGCAGGCCGCCGGATCGACCCGGCAAAGCACACCTGCGTCACGCCCCGCCCCTGCAAATCCTGTAGCAGCGACCCCAGCGTTTCAATCGGGGCCACGATATCCGGGGTCAGCTTCTCGGGCAGGAACCCTTCCAAAGAGCAGATCAACGGCTGCGCAGGCAGCGCCCGCACCAGACGCCCCGGCAGATCGCCCTGCCCTGCAACCAGCGCCAACACGGGATCAGACCTTGGGTTGCAGATAAGACCGGTCCGAACTGGACAGGATAAACTGCGTGATCGTCTTCACATGAGCGTTCTGTGTCGCGGCATCCAGCGCCTGCGTACGCTCCAGGAATGTGCCTTCGCCCTGACCCAGTGCCTGATAGGCGGCGCGGATCTCGGTGATGTCTGCCCGGTCCACGCCCCGCCGCTTGAGCCCGATAAGATTGAGCCCCTCCAGTTCGGCGTTTTCGTTCTGCACCAGACCAAAGGGGATCACATCCCGCGTCACGCGCGACGCGCCGCCGATGATCGCCCCCTGACCGATCCGGGTGAACTGGTGAATGCCGGAAAGGCCGCCAACAATCACGTCGTCCTCGATAATCACATGGCCGGTGAGCGCCGCGTAATTGCCAACAATCACCCGGTTGCCGACCTGCGCGTCATGGGCCACATGCACCGCGCCCATGATCAGGCAATCATCTCCAATGCGCGTGACACCGCCGCCACCGGTGGTCCCGGTATTCATGGTCACAGCCTCGCGGATCGTGTTCCGCTCGCCAATGATCAGCTGTGTCGGCTCTCCATCATATTTCAGATCCTGGGGAATCTCTCCGATCACCGCAAAGGGAAAGATCACCGTATCCGCGCCAACCTGCGTCTGACCGGTCACAACGACATGGGATTTCAGATGCACCCGATCGCCCAGGACCACATTGGCCCCAACCGTGCAGAAGGGGCCGATGCGCACCCCTTCGCCCAGCTGCGCGCCCTCTTCGATGATGGCAGAGGGGTGGATATCGCTCATTTTTCCACGTCCTTCGGCAGATCCACAAAGGCTGAAAACTCGGCCTCGGCGGCCAGTTCGCCCTCGACCATCGCCTTGCCCGAAAACTTCCAGATCTTGCCGCCCGGCTTGCCCCGCACGGTTTCGATATACATCTCCATCACGTCGCCCGGGATCACCTTGCGACGGAATTTGCAGCGGTCGATAGACATGAAATAAAGCAGCAGTTCCTGATCCGCCATGTCCAGCGCGGTACCGATCATCACGCCAGCGGTCTGGGCCATCGCCTCAACAATCGTGACGCCCGGCATGATCGGCGTTCCGGGGAAATGCCCCTGGAAATGCGGCTCGTTCATGGTGACGTTCTTGATACCACGCGCGCCTTTGTAGCCGTCAATATCGACCACCTTGTCGATCAGCAGAAAAGGATACCGATGGGGCAGAATTCTCTGGATAAGCTGGATATCAGCCGTTTTCAGCTCGGCGCTCATGCGCGTCTCCGGATTATTGTTGGTGTCGTTACGGAGCCCTGACTAACAATCACAGCGCCCCCCGGCAAGCAAAGGACGCGCCCGCAGGTTTTGCAGAGCGCGTCCTCGCCTGTTTGTCTTGGGTGTTTAGCGGCCTCCGATGGACCACCAGCCGCGTTTTTTGGGCTTGGGCGGTTCTTCGGGCGCCGGTTCTGCCGCGGGGTCCTCAGCCGGGTGTTCCTGAGCGGTTTCCTCTGCAGTTTCCGCGGGCGCGGCCTCGGCAACCGGCGCCTCGGGGGTCGCTTCGGGGACAGACGTTTCCGCCTCTGCCGCCGCAGGCTCTGAGACCTCCGCCTCTGCCTCTGCCGCCGGTGCGTCCTCAGCGTCAGGGTCGCCTTCAGGCGCGGCCTCTTCTGCGGGTGCAGCCGCCGCTTCGGTCGCTGGCTCTTCTGTCACAGGTTCTTCTCTCACAGCTTCTTCTGTCACGGGCGCGTCAGCCGCCGCCGCATCTGCACTGTCTTCGGCCTTGGCTTCATCGCCCTTGGCCTCGGCGTCATTTGCCTCTTCGGCCTTGGCCTCGGCCCCGTCGGCCTCGCCATCGCCCTTGCCCTTGCGCCGCCGCCGCCGACGGCGCTTCTTCTTGGGTTTGGCCTCTTCCTCACCGTCGGTCGCGGCATCGGCCTGCTTGCCCTCACCCTGCTTGCCCTCGGACTGCTTGGCCTCGCTGGCCTGCGCCTCTTCCGCCGTCTCGGCTTCGTCCTCGTCGATCTGATCCATCAGCGTGGCATCCACCGACACCACAGGTGCCTCGACCACGGCCACTTTGCGCGACGCGGTCTTGAACTTCTCCAGCGTGAATTCAGGGCTGACCAGATGCACGTCCCCTTCGATCCGCACCGACAGGCCATAGCGCGCTTCGATCTGGGCGATGTGGTCGCGTTTCTGGTTCATCAGGTAGTTGGCAATGTCCACCGGACACTTGATCAACACCTCGCGCGAGCGGCGGCGCACGCCCTCTTCCTCGATCTGGCGCAGGATGGACAGCGCCATGCTGTCATCCGACCGGATCAGGCCCGTGCCGTGACAGGCCGGGCATGGCTGGGTTGTGGCCTCGATCATACCCGGACGCAGACGCTGACGCGACATTTCCAACAGGCCAAAGCCGCTGATCCGGCCCACCTGAATGCGGGCGCGGTCGGTCTTCAGCTTGTCCTTCAGGCGTTTTTCGACGGCGGTGTTGTTCTTGCGCTCGTCCATGTCGATGAAGTCGATCACAATCAGACCCGCAAGGTCACGCAGACGCAACTGGCGCGCGACCTCTTCGGCGGCCTCCAGATTGGTCTTGAGCGCGGTTTCCTCGATCGAGCCCTCTTTGGTCGCCCGGCCAGAGTTCACGTCGATCGCCACCAGAGCCTCGGTCACGCCGATCACAATATAGCCGCCGGACTTCAGCTGAACGGTCGGGTTGAACATCCCGCCCAGATAGCTTTCCACCTGGTAGCGCGCGAAGAGAGGCATCGCATCCTCATACTTCTTCACGTTCTTGGCGTGGGACGGCATGATCATTTTCATGAAGTCCTTGGCGATGCGATAGCCGCGCTCGCCCTCGACAAACACTTCGTCGATCTCGCGGTTATAGAGATCGCGGATCG
>JAOXSD010000154.1 GCA_025800205.1 Silicimonas sp.
CCTATGACGGCATTCCCGAAGGCAGCTGGGCACAGCCCTCGCTGACCACGTTCGGCGTCGACAGCCACCTGGCGGGCGAACGGCTTGCGGGGTTGTTGATCCGCCGCATCCGGGGCGAGGCACCGGAGGATCTGCGCCAGACCGCGCGGGCCCGGCTGATTGCCGGCGGGTCGGACGGCCCGCCCAACCTGACTTCAGAAGAGCTCGCCGCGCGGGTGCGTGCGGCGATGCAAAACCCATCAAGACCACAACAGGGAGAGTAAAATGACCTTTCAATTCAAGGATGTAAGCAAGAGGCTGATGGCTTCGGCCGCGCTTGGCCTGGTGCTCGCCAGCGCTGCGCAGGCGGAGATCCGGTTCTGGACCACCGAGACCCAGCCCGCGCGGCTGGAGCGTCAGGAAAAGATGGCGGCCGATTTCGAAGCCGCCTCCGGCGTCAAGGTCGAGGTGATCCCGGTCGAGGAAAAAGACCTGGGCACCCGCGCCACCGCCGCCTTTGCCGCCGGTGATCTG
>JAOXSD010000164.1 GCA_025800205.1 Silicimonas sp.
CTCGCTCTGGCCGATGCCGATCACGCTGGATGTGTCGGAAGACTTTGCCGAAAGCCTCGAACTGGGTCAGGACATCGCGCTGCGCGATCAGGAAGGCGTGATCCTGGGCACCATGACCGTCACCGACCGCTGGGAGCCGAACAAATCCCGCGAGGCCGAAAAGGTCTTTGGCGCCGATGATGACGCCCACCCCGCCGTGAAATACCTGCACAACCACGCCGGCAAGATCTATCTCGGCGGCCCGGTGACCGGCATTCAGCCGCCCGTGCATTACGACTTCAAGGCCCGTCGCGACACGCCGAACGAGTTGCGTGCCTATTTCCGCAAGCTGGGCTGGCGCAAGATCGTCGCCTTCCAGACCCGCAACCCGCTGCACCGGGCGCACCAGGAACTGACCTTCCGGGCTGCCAAGGATGCCGCCGCAAACCTGCTGATCCATCCCGTTGTCGGCCTGACCAAGCCGGGCGATGTGGATCACTTCACCCGGGTGCGCTGCTATGAGGCCGTGCTCGACAAATACCCGGCGTCGACCACCACCATGAGCCTTTTGAACCTGGCCATGCGCATGGCTGGTCCGCGCGAAGCCGTCTGGCATGGTCTGATCCGCAAGAACCACGGCTGCACCCATATGATCGTCGGTCGCGACCACGCGGGCCCGGGCAAGAACTCGGCCGGTGAGGATTTCTATGGTCCGTATGATGCGCAGGATCTGTTCCGCGAACACGCGGATGAAATCGGCATCGAAATGGTCGATTTCAAACACATGGTCTACATTCAGGAGCGCGCCCAGTACGAGCCCGCCGATGAGGTGGAAGAGGGTGCGACCGTGCTCAACATTTCGGGCACCGAGTTGCGTCGCCGGTTGCGCGAAGGTCTGGAGATCCCCGAATGGTTCTCCTTCCCCGAAGTGGTCAAGGAACTGCGCCTCCGCTACCCGCCGCGCGCCAAACAGGGCTTTACCGTCTTCTTCACCGGCTTCTCGGGTTCGGGCAAATCGACCATTGCCAATGCGCTCATGGTCAAGCTGATGGAAATGGGTGGCCGTCCGGTGACGCTTCTGGATGGTGACATCGTGCGCAAGAACCTCTCTTCGGAACTGGGTTTCTCGAAAGAGCACCGGGATCTGAACATCCGCCGGATCGGCTATGTGGCTTCCGAGATCACCAAGAACGGCGGCATCGCCATCTGTGCGCCGATCGCGCCCTATGCGACCACCCGCCGCGCGGTGCGCGAGGACATCGAAGCCTTCGGCGCCTTTGTCGAGGTCCATGTGGCGACCACGATCGAGGAATGCGAACGCCGCGACCGCAAGGGACTCTACAAGCTGGCGCGCGAAGGCAAGATCAAGGAATTCACCGGGATCTCGGATCCCTATGATGTCCCCGAAAACCCGGAGCTGCGGCTCGACACCGAGAATGTCGAGGTCGACCATTGCGCCCATCAGGTGCTGTTGCAGCTTGAGCAGATGGGTCTCGTGGCGGGCTGAGCCCTCCCCGAACCGGACTGGAAACGCCCGCCTTTTGGCGGGCGTTTTTGGTTTTGAGGGACCGCAGTTTCCTTGCCCCTTATGGGGACGTTGCGGACCTTGGCGCCGAGCCGTGCCAGCGACAGCCCCTGGGGTGGCGCATCCGACACTCGTGCGCCGTACTTTATGGTGCCATGTACATCTTCCATCAGAGGTCTGCGCGAACCCACCCCAAGCGCCAGCCCGGGTAGAGGGGCTGTCGCTGGCGCGGCGGCCTTCGGCCTTGCTCCGCGCCCCCTAACGCAGCCCATGTCACTCTGGGCTCAGAGCGGACAATTCAAGCCAGAAGATTGCCTCGCCTGCCCCAAGACCTTCAATGGCGCACCACCCGCCCGAGCCTTCCCAAACACGAAAAAACCCCGGGCGCGGGAGGATGCGCCCGGGGCTGTCTTGGCCGATCAGGGAGGAAGCGATCAGCCGTGTGCGAAGTCCGGATAGGCTTCCATGCCCAGCTCGGAAGTGTCGAGACCGTTGATCTCGGCTTCCTCATCGACCCGGATCCCCATCACGCCCTTGAGCACGATCCAGAGGATCAGCGAGGCGACGAAGGTGAAGATGCCGTAGGCCAGGATGCCGGTGATCTGGGTGACGAGCGAGGCGTCGGAATTGTAGAACACAACCGCGATGGTGCCCCAGATGCCCGCGATCAGGTGCACCGGGATGGCGCCGACCACGTCGTCGATCTTCAGCTTGTCGAGCATCGGCACGGTGAAGACCACGATCACACCGCCGACGGCACCGATCCAGAGCGCCCCGAAGAGCGTGGGAGCAAGAGGTTCGGCGGTGATCGACACGAGACCGGCCAGCGCGCCGTTCAACACCATGGTCAGGTCGACCTTCTTGAACATGATCTGGGTCAGGATCAGGGCCGCCACGGCACCCGAGGCCGCAGCCATGTTGGTGTTGGCGAAGATGCGCGACACATCGGTGATGTCGCCCACGGTACCGGCCGCCAGCTGCGAGCCGCCGTTGAAGCCGAACCAGCCGAGCCACAGGATGAACGTACCCAAAGTGGCCAGAGCCAGGTTCGAACCGGGCATCGGGTTCACGCGACCGTCCTTGTACTTGCCAAGACGCGGGCCGAGCACGATGGCACCGGCAAGCGCTGCCCAGCCACCGACCGAGTGCACGATGGTCGAGCCGGCGAAGTCGGAGAAGCCCATTTCAGACAGCCAGCCGCCGCCCCACTGCCAGGACCCCGAGAGCGGATAAAAGACGCCGGTGAGCACCACGACGAAGATCAGGAAGGGCCAGAGCTTGATCCGCTCGGCCAGAGCACCCGACACGATCGAGGCAGTGGCGGCCACGAACATCAGCTGGAAGAAGAAGTCCGACCCGGCCGAGGCATAGTCGAGTGCGGCATCCGCGGCGTCGAGCCCCACGGGCTCAAGCGAGGTGACCGCAAAGAACGGGCCCAGCCAGCCTTCGATCGACCATTCGGCCGGATACATCAGGCCGAACCCGATCAGCCAGTACATGATCGAGGCGATCGAGAAGAGCGCGATGTTTTTGGTGAGCTGCATGGTGACGTTCTTCGAGCGCACCAGCCCCGCTTCGAGCATGGCAAAACCGGCCGCCATCCAGAACACCAGGAAGCCACCCACGAGGAACAGCAGCGTGGTCAGGATATAGGGTTGAATGTCCGGCGCGGCATCCTGTGCCAGCGCCAGCGTCGGCAGGGCGGTGGCCCCCATCGCGACGGTGAATAGTGTCTTGAGTTTCATGTTTCTGCGCCCCTTCCCTCAGATCGCGTCTTCATTTGTTTCGCCGGTCCGCACCCGCTGCGCTGCAGCGACATCGAGCACGAAGATCTTGCCGTCGCCGATCTTGTCGGTCTTGGCGGTGGTGGCGATCGTGTCGACCACCTGGTCGGCCATGGAGGCCGGAACCACGATTTCGAGTTTGACTTTCGGTACGAAATTCACCGCGTATTCCGCGCCACGGTAGATCTCGGTATGGCCCGACTGCGAGCCGAAGCCCTTGATTTCCGTGACCATCATCCCGCGCACGCCGATCGAGGTCAGCGCTTCGCGGACCTCTTCCAGCTTGAACGGTTTGATTGCTGCAATGACAAGTTTCATGGCAACCTTTCCCCTTGTTCGAAGCGCATCTGCGCCCCCTCGTCCGGGCCAAGGTCTTGCGGCAGCGCAGCACGAGCAAGGTTGCCGGGGCTGCGAAAGGCGGCGTTTTGGGCAGTTTGCCGAAATTTCTGCACAAATAATGTGCTTTGATGCTTTTTTAGGCGTTAATGGAATCCGGAGCGGCGGCGTGCCCTTGGGGAAGGTTTCGCGGGGATCGGGCGAGTCAACGCAGATGCGACGCCAGATCCATCGCCTTGCGGGGGACACCGATAATCGTGATTTGGTCGCCGACTTCAATATAGAAGATCAGGTGCTGCCCTTCGGGAAAGCACTTGTAACCGGGTGCAATGTCATCCCGTGCCCGACCCAGTGATGGCGACGCCGCAAGCCAGACCATGCGATCCATCAGTCTGCTGAGGTATTGATCGGCCTGCACCCTGCCCCAACGCGCTACTGAATAATCGGCAATGTCATCAAGATCCGCGATTGCGCGGAAGGCGAGACTATAGCTTGCCAAGCCGCTTCTCGGCGCGGTCGAGAATGTCCTCGACACTCCAATCCTCGACAACAAGCCCTTTTTCGGCCTGTTCTGCCCCTTCGGCCAAGTGGGTCCGAAGGACATCGAGCGACCTGGACCTGTCTTCGAGATGCTGCAAGGCGGCCTTCACGACATCGCTGGCCGAGGCATAGCGTCCGCTATCGATTTCCGCCTTGATGAACCCCTCCCAACGGGGGCCGAGGGTCACGCTGGTCGTCGCCATAGGCACCTCCATATTCACATTGAATATAAGGGATCAGGCCAAACTTCGCAAATTTCCCCAGCTTACGGGCAGACCGGCCCTATTCCGGCGCAACGATTTCCGCGCCCAACTCCGTCATCAAGGGCGTGAAGATCGGGAAAGACGTGGCAATCGGCGCCGCATCATCCACAGTGACGCCCGCTTTCGCCCCCATGCCGAGGCAGAGAAAGGACATGGCGATCCGGTGATCGAGGCGGGCTTCAACGGTGACATTGCCGGGAACACCCTTGGGGCCGAGCCCCTCAACCGACCACCAGTCTTCGCCCTCGCCCACGGTCACACCGGCCGCGCGCAACCCCTTGGCCATGGCGTCGATCCGGTCGCTTTCCTTGACCCGGAGTTCCTTCACCCCCGCCATCATCGTGGTGCCTTCGGCAAAGGCCGCGACGACGGAGAGGATCGGGTATTCG
>JAOXSD010000194.1 GCA_025800205.1 Silicimonas sp.
ACCTACAAGAAGCTGGTGACCAATAGTGCCACGCGCTTTGTCGGTGTGCGCGGCATCATGAAACAGAAGCTGGCCGAGGGCGATGACGAAACGGCGCGCAAACTGGCTGAGAAGGCCCTGGCGTTGAAGCCGCGCCACGAGGAAACGCAAGATGTCTTGCTGAACCTGCAGACCAAGGCGCAGGATTGGGCGGGGGCGCGGTCGACTCTGACATCAAAACTGAAGGCCGGGTACCTTCCGCGCGATGTGTTCAAACGGCGCGACGCGGTTTTGGCCCTGTCTGAGGCCAAGGGTATTCTGGACGACGGCGCAAGCGTCGAACAGCAGGAACAAGCCATCGAGGCCAACCGCCTGTCGCCCGATCTGGTGCCGGCCGCCGCCATGGCTGCGCGGGCCTATATCGAAAAGGGCAAACCGCGCGCGGCAACCAAGATCCTCAAGAAAGCGTGGGAGGTTCAGCCCCACCCCGACCTCGCCCATGCCTTCGCCGAGATTGCGCCGGACGAGTCGGCTCAGGATCGGATCAAGCGGTTCACCGCATTGACCCGTATCCACCCCGAGAACATGGAAACCCGCCTGATTCTGGCCGAACTGAACATCGTCGCCGAGGACTTTCCCGAAGCGCGTCGCGCGCTGGGCGATGTGGTCGAAAAACAGGCCGACGCGCGTGGCTACACGTTGATGGCGGCGATCGAGCGCGGTGAAGGCGCCTCGGACGCTGTTGTGCAAGGCTGGCTGGCCAAGGCCTTGACCGCG
>JAOXSD010000243.1 GCA_025800205.1 Silicimonas sp.
CGATATTGAAGTAGGCCAGCGTATCGGTGCCGTCGCCGCCATCGATGACCTCGCCGATCCCGAAACCGCCCAGGATCAGGTCGTCGCCCGCACCGGCATCGACCACATCGGTGTTGATCGCATTGTTGCCCGCGGCTTCAAATCCGACACTGCCCCCAAAGGTGTT
This sequence comes from Silicimonas sp., assembly GCA_025800205.1. GTDB lineage: Bacteria > Pseudomonadota > Alphaproteobacteria > Rhodobacterales > Rhodobacteraceae > CALKXV01. The sequence continues at coordinate 167 of JAOXSD010000243.1, forward strand.
GATCGTGTCATTGCCCGCGCCGCCGATCAGCGTGTCGCGACCATCGCCACCGATGATCACATCGTCACCCAGGCCGCCGTCGATCCGGTCGTCACCGCTCTGGCCGTCGATCACGTCATCGTCGTCGGCATCGGGCACAAGAAAGCGGAAATTGTCGAGCCGGGGATCGGTGCTGTTGATATTGGCGCCCGAGACATCGAGGATCTGGATCGTGTAATCGCTCGTGGTCGCGGTGAAGCTGAAAATGTAGCCGCCGGTGCTGCTGACCGTCTCGTCCAGCACCGCCGTGCCATTGGCATCCAGGATCAGAACCCGTGCCGCGGCATCGCCATCAAGTCCGATCTCGAGGAAATCGAAGCTGACCTCGACCGCCTCGCCCACCACCGCACCCGACACCGCCTGGCTGACCGACGCGCCCGCAGGGGTGACGCCGCCATTGAAATTCAGCCCGCCGGGGGCGGCGGTGACCTGTTCGGTCAGGGTCTCGAAGGTGGTCCAGCCCGCCGGGTTGTTGGTGCCCGGCACCAATTGGGAGAAATCGCTATTGGTGACCAGATCGATCCGGCCACCACCGCCGAACACCACATCATCACCGCCGCCTGCGGTGATCGTGTCCGCACCGCCATTGCCATAAATCGTGTCAGCGCCATTGGTGATCTGATCACCGCCGCCATCATTGGGCCCGGCGGCATCATCATAACCCGGGCCCATGACCTCGCCCGAGGCCTCGCCCTCCACCGACGGGTCGGTGAAGCGGATATTGTCGAGCCGGACGATCTCGTTGCCGAAGATGAAATCGGCATTGATGCGGAAGACCTCCACATCCGCCATCACCGCGGCAAAGACCGCCTCGGAGACCCCGAAAGCGGTATGGGTCAGGGCGATCGAGGTGCTGCCCGAAATGGTGCCGCCCGGCAGAGAGGCGGGCAGGGTGCCACCCAGGGTGGTGCCATTGGCCCCGGCGATCTGGATCGGGATGCCGGAGACCGTGCCGTTCGGGTTCGTGATGGTGAAATCGAGCCCGAAACTGCCGCCGATCAGGGCGCTTTGGTCCCCACGCATGGCGGCGGGGGATTCAAAATTGAACGAGGTGGTCGGGCTGTCGGTGACCTGAATGCGTTGGCCCGATCCGTCGTAGGGCGCTGATCCGGCGGTGTTCGCAAAAGGATCACGGACAATCCAGCTTTCGGAATCGCCGTCGAAAGTGAAGGTTTTCGTTGCCATGTGCAGCTACTCGGTTGTGACGATCTTGTGTCGCCTTGCCCCAAGGTCCGGATGGAGGCGGATTCCACCCGTTAACTTATTGTTAAGGCTTAACCAAGGCAGATCCAACGCTTTTGCGGGCGACGTCGCGTACCGGCGGGACTTTGCCGAAGGCCGTCAGGCGGTCCGATCCAGATAGATCCTGGCGAGCGCCTCCGTGCGCCGGGCGAAATCGGGGGCCAGCGCCTGAGGCTCAGGCGCTTCGATATGGCTGCCGATCCAGGCCAGAAGCGCCATCCGGCGCAGCATGATCATCGTGTCGATTTCGGCCTCGTCCTCGACCGCAAGCGCCCGGATCGTGCGATAGCCCCGAAGCCAGGCGGCGCGCCAGCCGGGCACCCGGGGATCATCTTCCAGAAAGCTGATCGCAGCGGCGAAATCGTACATCAGCCAGCCCAGGCCACAATCGTCGAAATCAATCAGCCGCGTGCCCATCGGCCCGGTCAGCAGGTTCGCGAGCCGCATATCCGCATGGATCAGGTTGAACCGGTGGGCGGGCTTGCCGTAACCGGCAAGGCGCGCGCGTATGCGCGCTTCCGCCGCCTCCAGCGTGGCCCGGACCTCCGCGGTCACCCCGGGGGCGGAGCGCCAGTTTCCCCAGGTCGGATCGGCCCCGAACACCGTCTCCTCATCCCAGACCAGCCGCTCGAACCCGTCGGGTCTCGGCCAGTCCAGAGCATGGTCATGGCAGGTGGCGGCGATCCGTCCCAGTTCCTCGAACCCCGCGCGCAGATCGCCACGTTCCTCGGGCGCCGCCCCTTCAAGAAAGGCGAACATCACCAGAAACCGCCGCTCGCCCAGGGCGTCAAAGGACACCTCCTGAATGGCCGCCCCGTCACACCCGACAATCACCTCCGGCGTCACCAGCCCGGTGTCGCGGCCAAGGGCCGCCATCCAGTCCAGTTCGCATTCGATCGCCCGCCGGCTGTGGTAGCCCGCCCGATGAACCCGCAACACGGTCTTCATGCCGGGCGCCTCCACCAGATAGGTGGCGTTTTCCGAAACATTGATCAGCCGCAGGCGCGCGCCCTCGGGCAGGGGCCAAAGCGACAGGCTCTCATGGGCCGTCCGGCCGATATGGCCAAGCATCTCTTCAAGGGGCATGTCCTCGGCGCCCATCTGTCCCTCCGCAGTCTGACCTCAGGCGGTCTAAGGCGCGCCGCCGGGCGCCGCAACGGCTTTCACTTTGTCCGGCCGGTGAGGAAATCCACCATGATCCCCAACCGGAAGGGCAGGCTGTCTTTCTTCTCCGCCAATTGCCGCACCGTCATCCGCCGCCGCCGGATCACCGCCCGCGCCACCCGGTAATCCAGCCGCCGTTTCCAGGCCAGCCATGAGGCCGGCAGCAGCCTCGACACCCCGCGCCAGAGCCATTTCAACTGCAGAAACGCCAACCCCTTGAACACCATCTTCTCGACGCTCGCCCAGGTCATCCGCCACAGCGCCGTGGTCGCCGCCGCGATCCAGAGCGGCAGCTTGACCGAAAACAGGATTAGCCACAGCCCGACAGAGGTGACCGACAGCGCCACAGTGGCCGACAGGATCACCAGCGCCGCGACCATCTTTTCGACCGGATGCAAATCCCGGTACCAGCGCAGAAGCCCCATGTATCGGGCCCGCAGCCCGGCCCGATACTGGTCGAGAAACCGCGCAATCCGCCGCAACATCGCATTGCCCACCACCAGGGGCAAAAGCGTTGTCATCACCCATTTCTTGATCAGTTCGATCCGCAGAAAGGCCTCGGTCTGGGTCTTAAGCCAGGCCAGCACCGCGGGCAGTTCGATCATGGAGATCTTCTTGGCGATGAATTTGGCCTTGGTCAGGATCAGCCCCAGCGCAATCAGCACTTCGTTCCCGAAATAGACCGTGGCCGCAACCGAGGCGGCAAGGGCCAGAAACAGCAGGGCAAAGGCGCGAACGAACATGGGGCACACCATAGAACAAAGCACCTGCGCCCGACACGCCCCAGTGGCAGAGCCGTGCCCCATTGCGGCCATCCTGCACGGCGCGGATTTTTTTCGCGATGGGGCGTTTTTTTCGCCCCTCCCCCCTTGCGCTCCCCCGGGGGCTCCAGTAGTCACCAAGGCCTTGGCGCGGGGTGGAGCAGCCCGGTAGCTCGTCAGGCCCATAACCTGAAGGTCGCAGGTTCAAATCCTGCCCCCGCAACCAAGTTTCTCTTTAAATTCAATAAGATAAAAATTCCTTTGACCGGAGGAATCTGCCCTTCTACCCTGGCACATTGTTGGCACAAATTGGCGCAATTGATTGAGTAGAGAATCTTGAGTACAGCGATTCACAAGGTGATGGGCGGAAAAGTCCAAGTTTATCAACGCACTGGCAGTCCGTACTGGCAATGCTCGACCTTCTTAGGAGGCAAAAAACAACGCACCTCAACGAAGGAGAAGAGCCTCGCTCGCGCGAAGGACTTCGCTGAGGACTGGTATCTGACCATTCGCGGAAAGCATCATCGCGGAGAACTGAAAAACGAGAAAACCTTTAAGTTCGCCGCACAGCAGTTTGAACGTGAGTACGAGATCATCACCGATGGTCAGCGCAGCATCAAATGGGTGCAGGGTCACAAAGACCGTCTGCGCATACATCTGCTGCCCTTCTTTGGTGAACTCGGTCTGTCAGAGGTCACGGCTGGCAAAGTGCAAGACTACCGCATCCATCGGATCGAAACCTCGACGACGGGCAAGCCACCGGCGCGCAGCACAATCCACAACGAGATTGTGACGCTTCGACAGGTGTTGAAGACAGCCAACCGCCACGGTTGGCTACAACACCTGCCTGACCTCTCCTCGCCATATAACACCCAAACCAAAGTCTCGCATCGGGCGTGGTTCAGCCCGAAAGAGTACAAACAGCTATACGAGGCGACGCGCCGCAGGGCGCGCAAACCTTTCAATCCGAGATTTAAGTGGAATGCTGAACAGCTCCACGACTACGTACTCTTCATGGCGAATTCGGGCTTGCGCCCGGATGAAGCTAAACACCTACAATTTCGCGATGTCGAAATTGTAGCGGATGAAGCCACTGGTGAAACCATTTTAGAGATCGAGGTGCGTGGCAAGCGAGGAGTAGGCTGGGCAAAATCAACCGCTGGAGCGGTGCTGCCCTTCAAGCGGCTTAGAGATCGCTTACGTGAGACCGATGAAGAAGAGCAGGACGTCCCCAGCGACACTGACCTGCTCTTCCCAGGAAACCACGTCAAAATGTTCAACAACG
>JAOXSD010000251.1 GCA_025800205.1 Silicimonas sp.
ACCTATTCCGGCTGCCCTGCCGTCCTGGCCATCGAACTCGCCATCGAGGCCGCCTTGCGCGACGCAGGCTTCGATCCGGTGATCGAACGGGTCATCTCGCCCGCCTGGACCACCGACTGGATCACCGATGAGGGCCGCGAAAAACTCCGCGCCTATGGCATCGCGCCCCCCGTCGCCGGTGGCAAATCCGCCCTGTTTGACGCGCCAGACGTTGCCTGCCCGCAATGCGGTTCAGACGACACCGAACGGCTCTCCGAATTCGGCTCCACCGCCTGCAAGGCCAGCTATCGCTGCCGCACCTGCCTGGAACCCTTCGAATATTTCAAGTGCATCTGACATGGCCCCACGTTTCCACACACTGACAATCAAATCCGCCACCCGCGAGGGGGCCGACGCCACCCGCCTGACCTTCGACATCCCCGAAGACCTGCGGGCGGCCTACCGCTTCACCCCCGGCCAGTACCTCACCCTGCGGGCCACGATCGACGGCGAAGACACCCGCCGCTCCTACTCGATCTGCTCGGCCCTCTCCGATCCCGACCTTTCGGTCGGCGTCAAACGGATCGAGGGCGGCACCTTCTCCACCTTCGCCCTCACCCTTCAGGCAGGCGACACGCTCGACGTGATGACCCCCGAAGGCCGGTTCACCGCCCCCGTCGGCGGCGAAAACAACTATCTCCTGCTGGCCGCCGGCTCCGGCGTCACGCCGATCCTCTCCATCGCCCAGTCGGTGCTGGAAGGCGAACCCGACAGCCGCGTCACGCTCTGCTATGCCAATCGCTCCACCGATCAGGTCATGTTCCGCGAAACCATCGAGGATCTGAAAGACCGCTACATGACCCGGTTCCTGCTGACCCATGTGATGGACGAGGAAGCGCAGGATGTGGAACTCTTCAACGGTCGGCTCGATGGCGAAAAACTCGCCACCATGACGACGCGCGGGCTGATCCACCCGGGCGCCTATGACGCCATCTTCATCTGCGGCCCCCAGCCGATGATCGAAGCGGCCTCTGCCGCCCTCGAAACCCTCGGCGCCCCGAAGGACCGGATCAAATACGAACTTTTCACCCCCTCGACCCCGCTGCCCGTCGCGGGTGCAGTGGCAACACCCAAGGCCGAACAGGGCGCCAAGGTCGAGGTGCGCCTCGACGGCTCCAGCCGCAGCTTCGCCATGGAAGAAGGCGACACGGTGATCGAGGCCGCCGCCCGCGCCGGGCTCGAACTGCCCTATTCCTGCGCCAACGGCATGTGCGCCACCTGCCGCTGCAAACTGGCAAAGGGCGAAGGCGAGATGGTGCAGAACTTCTCGCTCGAGCCTTGGGAGCTGGAACAGGATTACGTGCTCGCCTGCCAGTTCCGGCCCAAATCAGAGGCCGTCGTGCTGGATTTCGACGCGGTCTAGGATGGGCGTCAGCCCACCGCTCACTCCAGATGCTGGCCGAGCCATGGGCCGTGATGGGCGCCGGGCGCATCCACCCGTTCGAACCCGTGGGCGCCGAAGAAATCG
>JAOXSD010000252.1 GCA_025800205.1 Silicimonas sp.
CCGTCGACCGAGATCTGTCCCGCATCGGGCGCGATCAGCCCCAGCACGCATTTCAACAGCACCGACTTGCCGGTGCCGGAGCCGCCGATGATCACCATCGACTTGCCTTCGGCGAGGCTCAGATCGACCCCGCGCAGCACCTGTTTCGGGCCGAAGGATTTATGAACAGCCGAAAGCTCGATCATGCCGCAAAGAAGAGTTCAGTGAGAATGAAATTCGCCGCCAGGATCAGCACGCTGGCCGCCACCACGGCGCCCTTGGTGGCCTGACCGACCCCTTGTGCGCCGCGCCCCGACCGCATGCCGAAATAGCAGCCCATCAGGGCGGCGATGAAGCCGAAGGCCGCGCCTTTGACCAAGGACGACACCACATCCAGCGCTTCGATGAAATCCACCGTGTTGCGCAGATAGGAGCCCGCATTGAACCCAAGCCGTTCGACGCCGACCAGATAGCCGCCGAAGATCCCGATCACATCGCCCACGCCCACCAGCACCGGCATCACCAATGTGGCGGCCAGGACGCGCGGCAGGGTGAGGTATTTCATCGGATTGGTCGACAGGGTGGTCAGCGCGTCGATCTGCTCGGTCACTTTCATCGTGGCGATCTCGGCCGCAATGGACGAGGTGACGCGGGCGGCGATCATCAGCCCCACCAGCACCGGACCCAATTCGCGCACCATGCCGATGGCAACGATCTGCGGCACCACCGCCTCGGCCGAGAACCGCGCCGAACCTGCATAGATCTGCAAGGCCAGCGCGCCGCCGGTGAAGATCGTGGTCAGCCCGACAACGGGAAGCGAGAAATACCCGATCTGCAGGATCGCCTGGCCAAATTCGCGCGGATAGTAGGGCGGGCGCAGCAGGTGGCTCACCGTGTCGAGCGCGAAAAGCGCGACCCGGCCCACCGAGGCCAGAGCGCCAAGGACCAGCGCGCCTATGATCGCCAGAACCTTCACGCGCCGCCTGTGTAGCTGCGATTGTAGCGCGGGCCGAGCGAGGTCAGGATTTCATAGCCGATCGTGCCCGCGGCGTCGGCCAGATCATCCACGCCCTGATGGGGGCCGAGGATCTCCAAGCTATCGGGCACCTCATCGAGATGGCTCACATCGACGGTGATCAGATCCATCGACACCCGGCCCACCACGGGGCAGGGCACATCACCGGCAAAGACCTGCGCCGCATCACCCATCGCCCGGATCAGACCGTCTGCATAGCCGGCCGCCACCGTGGCGATCCGGCTTTCCACATGGGCGTCCCAGGCATTGCCATAGCCGACGGTCTCGAAGGGCCGCACGATACGGGTCTGGATCACCGGCAGGTCGATCCGCACAACAGGGCGGGCGTCCGCAAAGGGCAGGCCGCCATAGAGACCGACACCGGGGCGGACCATGTCGAAATGATACTCGGGCCCCAGCAGCGTGCCGCCGGTGGCCGAAAGCGCGCGCCTGTGCGCCACCCCGTCGGTCATCTCGCGAAAGGCGCGCAATTGCTGGGCGTTCATCGGATGGTCCGGTTCGTCGGCGCAGGCCAGATGGCTGATCACCAGCCGCGGGCCCGCCTGCATCAGATCATCGCGGAGGGCCGCCCAATCGTCGGGCTCCAGCCCCAGCCGGTTCATGCCGGTGTCAAGCTGCACGCCGAACCCATGGCCGGGCAGGGCCTCCATATGGCGCACCACCTGTTCGGGCGCATTCAGCATCGGGATCAGATCGGCCTCTTCGATCAGCCCGGTGTCGCCCGCCATGTGCCCGGCAAAGACATAGATGTCCGGCCCCTCGCCCAAAGCCCGGCGCAACACGCGGCCTTCCTCGGCCACCGCGACGCAGAAAGAGCGCACGCCTTTTGCTGCCAGCGCAGGTCCGACGCGGGCGGCGCCCAGCCCATAGGCATCGGCCTTGATCACGGCGGCGGTTTCCACATGGGCGGTGCTGAGCGCGTCCAGCGCGGCCCAGTTGGCACAGATGGCGTCGAGGTCGATGGTCAGAGATGCGGCACCCATGGCAGCGGTGTCGCCCCCGGGCGCGCTCAGGTCAAGCCCGGATTGGCAATCCCCCGCCCATGGTCTAACCGGGAGACGCAACAGGAGAACATCATGGGCGAAATCCTTCTGGTCCGGCATGGCCAGGCCAACAGCGCGGCCACCACCGAAGAAGACTACGACCGGCTGAGCCCCCTGGGCTTCGATCAGGCGACCCGGCTTGGCCATTGGATGCGCGCCCATCATTACGATTTTGACCATATCCTGTCGGGCACGCTGCGCCGCCACCGGGAAACTGCCCAAAGCATGGGGTTCACGGGCGAGGAAGACGCCCGGCTCAACGAGATTGATTACTACAGGCTCAGCCAGTCGCTGCTCGACCGCCATGGGGTGCCGTTGCCCGACCATGACACGTTCCACGACCATATGCCCAAGGTCTTTGCCGCCTGGAAGGAGGCCGAGATTGAAGGGGCGGAAACCTTCGCCGCCTTCGAGACCCGGATCGCCGAGCTGCTGTCAGAGGCGGCGGTGCCCGGGCGGCGTCTCCTTTGTGTTACCTCGGGTGGGGTGATCGGGATGATCATCCAGCAGGTTCTGGGGCTGGATCTGATGAAGCTGTCGAAGGTGATGCTGCCCATTTGGAACACCTCGATGCACCGGCTTCATGTGCGCAGCGATGAAACGATGCTGGCGGGCTACAACGCGATCCCCCATCTGGAAGGGCCGGATTACGCCGAGGCGCGCACCCACGTCTGAGGCCTCGTGTTCTCGCAGGTCACGGGGCGACATCCTGTTGCAGGATTGCCCTCACGCGGCCAGCAGACGCAGCCCCTTGGTGACATCGGTGCGCACGGCGATCCGCAGCCCGGGCTCGTCGCCTGCGCGCAGGGCGGCGAGAATCAACCGGTGGCTTTCGGGCGGGGTGCCCTGGCGCATCCGGCCGTAAAGCTTGCGCATGGTCGGGCCCAGTTGCAGCCAGACCGTTTCCGCCATCGCCAGCATCGCGGGCGCCTGGGCGCGCAGGTAAAGCGTGCGGTGAAATTCCAGATTGCGGCGGATATAGGAGACCGCATCGCCCTTGGCGACCGCCTCGGAAATCGTCGCGTTGATCGCGGTCAACCGCTCGATCAGCGCCAGATGGGCGCGCGGCAGGGCGCGGGTGGCCAGTTCGGTCTCGATCAGCGCGCGCAGGGCGGCCAGTTCCTCGATCCGTTCGTTCGACAGCTCAGGTGTCGACACCCGGCCCGAGGACGACAGCGTCAGCGCGCCTTCCGCCACCAGCCGACGCACCGCCTCGCGCGCGGGCGTCATCGACACTTCGAATTCCTTGCCGATGCCGCGCAGGGTCAGCGCCGTGGAGGGTTCCATCTGCCCGTGCATGATCCTTGTGCGCAGGGCGCGATAGACCCGGTCATGGGCAGCAATCGGGGGATCCTGGGGGCGGGTCAACATGGTTAAAATGTGATCACAAATGCCGACCGGCGTCAATCATTCGACGAGAACCGGTAGCCGTGAAGCGCCGCCCCTTCGCGTCTCAGCCAGAGCTTGGGCGCCTGATAATCCGGGCAGAGATGGCCGACGACAGTCCAGAAGGCCTCGGAGTGATCCATGTATTCCAGATGGGCCACCTCATGGGCGGCGACGTAATCCAGCACCTCGGGCGGGGCGAGGATCAGCCGCCAGGAATACATCAGGTTCCCCGCATGGGAGCAGGAGCCCCAGCGCGAGCGGGTGTCGCGGAGCGTGATGCGCTGGAAGTCGCGCCCGAGCTCGGCTGCATAGCTGGCGGTGGCCGTGGTGAGCCGGTCCCGGGCCAATGTCTTCAAAAGCGCCTCGACCGCCGGGCCGACCCGCGCTTCGGGCGCCATGATGTGATCGGGCAGCAGCCGCGCCGACCGCCCCTGGCCGGGCTTGATCCGGCGCATATGCCCCTCCACCGGGATCTCGGCGCCGATCTGCACCGGCACCACGGGTTTCTGGTTCTCAAGTGCGCGGCGGATCCACTCCACATGGGCGTCGAGAAAGGCGCGCGCCTCCCGGGTCGGGGTGAAATCGGGCAGGGTGAGGGTCACTTTGCCATCCAGTTGCGACACCCGGAGCGACAGCCGCCGCGCCCGGGACGAGCGCCGCATATGCACCTCGACCGCCTCGTTTTCGCCCAAGCTGATCTGCAATCCGCGCCCTCCTTGCCTCACTCCCTGTTAGAGCTTTTCCTTTCGGCCCGCCAGCGCGGCAAAAGCCTTTGACAGCGGCGCCGGCTTGTGGCAAGTGCCGCCCACTTCGATGCAGATAGGAAAGTGACGGACATGCCCAAGGAAGAATGGGGCACAAAACGCGTTTGCCCGGCAACCGGCAAGCGGTTTTATGACCTGAACAAGGATCCGATCGTCAGCCCCTACACGGGCGAAGTTGTCGTGCTCGACAGTGGCAAGGGCAAGCGGTCGCTGGTGGCCGACAAGGCCGATGCCGCCTCGAAAACCGAAGAGGACAAGTTCGAAGACGAAGATATCGTTCTCGAAGACGACGATGATGATGATTCGGATGTCGATCTGGGCGATGACGTGCTCGACGACGACGATGATGAGGACGTGTCCCTCGACGACATCGCGGATGTCGCGTCAGACGACGAAGAATGAACTTTTTGCTTGCGCCCGGTCGCGCAGGCAATTAAGTCACCCGAGCGCAGAGAGATCAGCGCAACAAGATGGGGCCATAGCTCAGTTGGGAGAGCGCTTGCATGGCATGCAAGAGGTCAGGGGTTCGGCTCCCCTTGGCTCCACCATTCCTCCAAATCCCTGAAAAACAAAAGCAATCTGTTGACCGTTAGGA
>JAOXSD010000289.1 GCA_025800205.1 Silicimonas sp.
GAACTCGAACCCCGCGACGATCATGACCGATCCGGGTCTGGCCGATGCAACTTATATTGAGCCGATCACCCCCGAAGTGGTCGCCAAGATCATCGAGAAAGAGCGCCCCGATGCCCTGCTGCCCACCATGGGTGGCCAAACAGGCCTGAATACCTCGCTGGCGTTGGAAGAGATGGGCGTGCTGGACAAGTTCGGTGTCGAGATGATCGGCGCCAAGCGCGACGCCATCGAAATGGCCGAAGACCGCGCCCTGTTCCGCGAGGCGATGGACCGTTTGGGTCTTGAGAACCCCAAGGCGACCATCGTGACTGCCCCCAAGCGCGAAGACGGCTCCACCGATCTGGACGCCGGTGTGCAAATGGCACTAGATGAGCTGGAAGAGATCGGCCTGCCCGCCATCATCCGCCCTGCTTTTACCCTGGGCGGCACCGGCGGCGGCGTGGCTTATAACCGTGAAGATTACATCCATTTCTGCCGCTCGGGCATGGATGCCTCGCCGGTCAATCAGATCCTTGTCGATGAAAGCCT
>JAOXSD010000325.1 GCA_025800205.1 Silicimonas sp.
CCAGATCCTCCCAGAAGGTACTGTATTCGGCGCTGGAGGCATAATCCCCTTCGCAGAACATCCGGTGATGCTGGCCCTGCACCTCGTCCAGCGTATAGCCGAGACCGGCCAGAAAATTCTCGTTCGCGGTCAGGATCGTACCGTCCGGTTCGAATTCAATCACCGCCTGGGAGCGGGAAATCGCCTCCAACTGTCCGGCTGCATCGGCACTGGCGCGCTTCTTGGCGGTCACGTCGATGGCGAATTTGACCACCTTTTCCACCTTGCCCTCCGGCCCGAAAATCGGATTGTAGGACGCCTCGATATAGACAGTATGCCCATCTTTGCGCTTGCGGGGAAACTCTCCGGTCAGGGCCTCGCCCGCGGCAAGCTTGGTCCAGAACGCCTTGTATTCCGGGCTTTCCGCCATCTCCGCGGCCATGAAGATCCGGTGATGCTTGCCCACCACCTCTTCGAGCGAATAGCCCACCGCGTTCAGAAAATTCTCGTTCGCTTTCAGGATCTTGCCTTCAGGCGTGAACCAGATCATCGCCTGCACCTTGTCAAGTGCGGCATGGACTGCTTCGGCTTCACTTGTCTGTTGGCGCGACGCGGTACGGTTCTTAAACAACATCGAGGACCTCGCATTGGTTTTTGCGATTCCTAGCGCGCAAAAATTTACAGCGGGTTTAAATCCCCTCCAAAGTCGGCACCCCAACCCACTTTCCGGCAAACTGCCTTAACAAGTCGAAAACACCCGAGCTATTGCACAGCGCGGATTGCCGGGTAGCTGGCGCGGAACCTCTCGTGGGCGGTCTCGAAGGTCGCCAGCAGATCCCTGTCGGCCTCAACCTGCCCGCCGATCGCAGGCGGAGTCATCACCTCTTCCACCGGGCGCCCGGTGGCCCCCATGGCGAGCCGGGCCGCCCCCAGGGCCGCGCCGAATTCGCCCGCCATAGGCAGGCTGAGGGGCGTGTTCAGCACGGTGGCCAGCAAGCGGCACCAATAAGGCGAGGCGCTGCCGCCGCCGATCGCCATCAGAGTGTCGAAACGCGCGCCGGTGGCTTCCAGCGCCAAGAGGCTGTCGCGCAGACCGAAGGCCACCCCTTCAAGCACCGCGCGGGTCATATCCGCCAGATCGGTCCCGGCCGAGAGCCCGGTGAAACTGCCCCGGATCGCCGCATCATTATGCGGTGTGCGTTCCCCCGAGAGGTAGGGCAGGAAGCGCACCGGGCCGGGGGGGCGCAAGGTCTCGCCCAACGCTGCGGTCAGATCGGCCGGGCGCTGGCCCGCGATCCGGCCGAGCCAGTTGAGACTGTCGGTGGCCGAAAGCATCACGCCCATCTGGTACCAGCGCCCCGGCACGGCGTGACAGAAGGTGTGCACTGCCGTCTCAGGCGCCGGGTGATAGCCGTCCCGGGCCGCCAGGAGCACGCCGGAGGTGCCGAGCGAGACAAAGCCCGCGCCCTCTTCCAGTGCACCGATGCCGCAGGCCGCCGCCGCGTTGTCCCCGGCCCCTCCGGCCACGACAACCTTGCCCGAAAGCCCCCAGTCGCGTGCCAGGGCCGGGCGCAGATGGCCGGCCCGTTCGGAGCCTTCCACCAGACGGGGCATCTGGCCCGCGCGCATCGCGCCCGCTTCGAGCAGCGGGTCCGACCAGGCGCGGGCGCCGACATCGAGCCAGGAGGTGCCGGCCGCATCCGACATGTCGGTGACCGCCTCGCCGGTGAGATAGAGATTGAGATAGGCCGCAGGCAGCAGCACCCGGGCCACCCGGGCGAAGATGTCGGGTTCATGTGTTTGCACCCAGAGGAGTTTTGGCGCGGTGAAGCCGGGAAAGACGATATTGCCCGACCGCGCGCGCAGACCCGGGATCGCGTCGAGGGCGGCGGCTTCGGCATGGGCGCGGGTGTCGTTCCACAGGATGCAAGGGCGCAGCACCTGGTCCTCGGCATCAAGGAGCACCGCCCCGTGCATATGGCCTGCGACCCCGATCCCGGCGAGATCGGCGAATTCGGGACAGGTGGTGCGCAATTCGGCGACGGCCTCCTCAAGGGCGGCGATCCAAGCGGCGGGCGCCTGCTCGGACCAGCCTTCGGCCGGGTGGCTCACCTCGTAATGCCGCTCGCTTGAGGCAATCGGTGTGCCCTCTTCGGACACCAGGAGCGCGCGCAGCCCGGATGTGCCCAGATCGATCCCCAGATATGTCATGTCTCGTCCCCCTCGGGGGCGGAGTATAGGCGGCCGCGACGGAGACGAAAGCCCCTGCGAACGGCGGAGCGTCCCGGGAATTGAGCCTAAAGCGTCTGCAGGAAATCGAGGGAGCGCAGGGCGAAGCGCTGGTCATTGTTCGGATTGTCATGTTCGACCACGAAGAGCGGGCAGCCTGCCCCCGCAAGCCGGGCGATCAGCGCCCCCCAATCCATCCTGCCCTGCCCCACATCGGCCCAGCCGTCCTCGTCGGCATTTTCGCCCGCAGGGGCAAGATCCTTCACATGGGCGGCGCTGATGCGCCCTTCGAGCCGGGTGATCCAGGCCAGCGGATCCTCGCCTGCGCGGACGGCCCAGGCCAGATCGAACTCGAAGCCGAGATCCGGCGCGCCTTCGAGCAGCGACAGGATCGGATAGCTGCCATCGGCGGCCATGGTGAATTCGAAATCATGGTTGTGCCAGCCGAGCATGATGCCTGCGGCCTCCAGCGGTTCGGCGAGCCGGTCAAGCCGGGCGCCAAGGGCGTGCCAGCCGCTGGCATCCTCCGGGCGGTCCTCGGGTGCGAGCCAGGGCACGAAGAGCCGGGAAATGTCGAGGTCACGCGCCAGCGCGATCACCGCACCGGGGTCGTCTTCGACCATTTCGAGGCCGATATGGGCACTGGGCATGGTCAGGCCGGAGGCGGCCAGTGCTTCAGAGAGTGCGGCGCGGTCCTCCGCAGTTTCGAACAGGCCCCCATAGCCCTCCACATGGCCATAACCGAGGGCGGCCAACATCCTGAGTGTCTGGTCCAGGGGTCCGAAATTGCGGGACGAATAAAGCTGATAGCCGAGTTTCATGCGAGTTCCCCATCGATCGCCTGCATGCGAAGCAGAAACGGGCAGGGCTTTACGTTAGGGCGGATTGCACCATCGGGCAATTCGAAATCCCGGAGGATTTTCGCTTTTGGCCGCCGCCTGTCCGGCAGAGCCAAAGAGACCGCCCGGCGCGGAAAAGGAGGTTTTCCGGAATTTCGGGCGGGGTCGGGCCTCAGGCCGCACTTTCGAGAATGACCCGGGCGCGTTCGACGATCAATGCGGTCAAGGGTTTGTTCTCGAAGCCCTTTATCGCCTCATACCCCAGCGAGCGCTCGCGGTCCGCGGGGTTCAGAGACGTGCTGAGCATGATCACGATGGCGCCGCCCAATGCGGGCCCGAACGCCTCGGTTGCGGCGTCGAGAAACTCGAACCCGTTCATGGCCGGCATGTTCACGTCGAGAAAGATCACATCTCCCGGACCCGGCGGCGCCTCGGCCAGAAAGGCCAGCGCGTCGCGGGCATGGTCGAATTCATGCACCGCGCCGATCCCGTCGATGGTTCTGAGCAAACGCTGGCTGGCCATATGATCGAACCGCTCGTCATCGATCAGCAGGATCCGTTCCAGCCGTTTCATTTCAGGCCACCGGAAGGGTCACGGTGAAAACGCTGCCCTCGCCGAGGGTGGAGGCCACGGCAATCTCGCCGCCATTCTGGCCCAGAAGCCTGCGGCACAGGGTCAGCCCCAGACCGGTGCCCGGATAGGCCTCATAGGTGTGCAGACGTTGGAACAGGCCGAAGATCCGGTCGAGATGGGGGGCGGCGATGCCGATGCCGCGGTCGGCCACCTGGATTTCGGCGCAGGATTTCGCCCCGTCCACCGCCCGGATCGTGATCTCCGGCGCTTCGCCTTTTTCGTTGAACTTCAGCGCGTTGGACAGAAGAGCTTCGAAGACCAGCCGCAGTTGCGCCGCCTGCCCCTTGACCACCGGAAGCGCCTCGATATCGACCCGGGCGCCGGAGGCCTCGATCTGCGGTTCGGCGCGGGCCAGAACCTCCCCCAGCAGCACGTTCAGATCCACCGTGCCCGCGCTGTCCTCCAGCCCAACCGCCAGCGCATAAGCCTGGATGTCTTCGACGATCCGCTGCATCCGGTCGGCGCTGGCCCGGGCGCCGTTCAGCGCTTCGAGATCCATCGCGACCCCTGCGGCGTCCAGATCTTCCCCGTGGCAGGAGAGCAGGTTGCGCAAGGTGTTCAGGGGCGACATCAGGTCGTGGGAAATCGCATAGGTGAAGGCGGTCTGCTCCTCGGTCACCTGGTGCAACTGGCTGCGCAAGGTATCGCGCTGCCGGGTCAGATCAACCCCGGCCTCGCGCAGGGTGGTGGCGGTTTCCTTGCGGTCGACCACCTCATCGGACAATCGCGCCGCAGTCTTGCGGCAGCCCTGAAGCGCCATGTCATAGGCGGCCAGCGCCCCCTGAAAGAACCGGTCCGCCATGGTTTTCTCCAGCGGCCGGGTGAGACCGGAGGTGGTGGAACGGTGCATGTCAAAGAGACGGCTGATCGGTAGGCCGAGATCGAGCGCGGCTCGCGCCAGATCATAGGCGGCCAGCAGGTCGCCCTCCTGGGAGCTTTCGCGATAGGTGTTGAAAGCCTCGGCATATCGGGCCTGCAGGGTCAATTGAGGATCGTTTTGCATGAAATTCGTCGTTCGTCCGTTCTAATTGGCCACTCAAACCGGATGAGATCGGCCTGCGGGAATGCTGAAATGCGTGGGGCGTGGTTTGCGGTTCATGACGTGTCGATGTTTCGGGAAAGCGCGCCCCGGCCTGATCGGTCGGGGGTTAATTTCCGCGGTGTCAGGTCACTTGACCCCGGCCCCCGCCCCGCAGCCCGGACATCGCTGCAACGATGCCCCGGCCCTTGAAACAGGGCCATTGTGACTGGGATTGAGGAACCTTGCGTGATGGCACCGCGGCAGAAAGGGAGACAAAGTGCTGCATGAAAGGTATTTTCCTACAATTCCGACTTTCCCTATCCTTGGTAAGGAAAAAAGGTTCAAGAAATGCTAATGACCGGGCAAATGGAAAAATGGGATACCGGATGAAAACCATTGATACGCTGACCGAACTGGAAGCCCTTTATGGCCCCGTCTCCCCCCGATCGGTCGAGAAGGTGCGCCCTGTGCTTTCGCCGCTCTACCGGCGCTGGATCGGGGCGGCGCGCTTCGTGGTGCTGTCGACCACCGGCCCGGACGGCACCGATGGCAGCCCGCGCGGGGACATCGGTCCGGTGGCCCGGGTAGAGGATGAAACAACCCTTCTGCTGCCCGATTGGCAGGGCAACAATCGGCTCGATTCCCTGCGCAACATCGTGAGCGACGGGCGGGTGTCGCTGATGTTCATGGTGCCGGGCGCGCTGAATGTGGTCCGGGTGAATGGCCGGGCCGTTCTGACGGCGGATCCGGCCCTGACCGGGTCGTTCGAGGTCAATGGCAAACACCCGAAAACGGTGATCGTGGTCACCGTGGCCGAGGTTTATTTTCAATGTGCCAAGGCGCTGATGCGGTCAGAGCTCTGGTCCGGCGGGGATCAATCTGAGGGTCTGCCCTCGGCTGGCGAATTCGTGCGGGAAGTGAGCGAAGATTTCGACGCCGCCGGCTATGATGCCGGCTATGCGGCCTATGCCAGGGACCGGATGTGGTAAGTCAGGCCGGATCGGCGGCCGGGCGCATGGCTTCCCAATCCTCGCCCATGGCGATCACGCAGGAGCGCCCGTCAGCATAGCTTTGCACCATGGTCCATTCGCCGGTCGACGGGACCATCCAGATCTCCACCACCGCATCGGGTCCGCGCATGCCGCGCCCCTGCCGTTCGGCCCCGTAAGACGCCTGCAACCGGTCGATCAAGGCGGCACGGCTGTCGCAAAAGACCTCGGCTGTGGCTGAATAGGCGTTCGCAGGACACGCCAATGCGGACAGAAACAGGGCGGAACAGGGTTTGAACATGGGGTTTCCTAGCAGATCCGGGACAGATTTGTAACGATTATGCGACAGCCCTGTGGATAAAATCCAGATTGGCGGAAAAACCGGCGCATTTACAAAAGTTTCATCCCATCGTCAGCCGGACGATACGTTGACTGCGCAGACTTTCATTGAAACTTGAGGGTATGTGCCATGGGCTCTCTTCGAATATCGAAAATATGCAAGTCCTTCGGTCCCGCTTTTGCGCTGAAAGATGTCACATTGACCGTGGCTCCGGGCCAACGGCTGGGCGTGCTCGGGCCCGAGGGTGCCGGGAAATCCACCCTTCTTCAGATTGCCGCCGGTCTGATCGAGCCGGAATTCGGCACGGTCGAGCGCGGCGATCCGCCTTGCCAGGTTGCGTATTTGTGCGGCGATGCACCGCTGCCGCCGCGGGATAGCTGCGAGCGGATCCTGCTCAGACCGCTCAGGCGGCAGCTTCTGAACTGGCCCGAACGGCTGCCCGGTCTGGCTGCCGTCCTGGCCCCCGGACGGTCGATGGACATTGTCATAAAAATGCAAGTCATGGCCCTGCGCCTGGGGCTGCAACCGCATCTCGGTCAACGGGCGGCGAACCTGGGGCCGGAGGATCGGCTGCGCCTGCGGCTGGCCGAGGCCCTGGTCTGCGAACCCGATGTCCTGCTGCTGGATGAGCCGCTGGCCGAACTGCCCCGTGAGGCCCGGCCTGCCCTGCTGGCGGACCTTGTGGCGCTGCAGCGCGATCTGGGCGTGACCATGCTCCTTGCGAGCCGCGATGAAACCGACGTGCGGGCCTTTTCGACCTGCCTTGCGGTGCTGAAGGACGGCCGACTTCTGCAATCGGGACCGCCCGATGCGCTCCATGATGATCCCGACAATCTCGACGTGGCCCGGATGCTGGGAAAACCGCCGATCTGCCTGTTGCCCGGCGTTCTGGACCGGACCGGCACGCTGACGCTTTCCGGCCAGCCCGTTGGACGGTTTCGCGCGCCGACCGCCACGCCGGTGCAGGTCGGTCTTCGCCCTGAAGCGGTGCGGATCTCGGCCACCGGTGCGGGCGCCTTTTCGGGCATTGTCGTCGATCACCAGCGGGTCGGGCTCGATCTGTTTCTGCATATTGATCTGTCCGATCAGGATCTCCGGGTGATCGCGCGGGCGCCGCAGGACCCGCGCGCCTGGCCGCCGATCGAGGCCCGCGTGCGGTTCGATCTCGACCCCAGGGAGCTTCTGCTCTTCGAACAGAATGGCGCCCGGTTGCGTTTGCCGGAGCTGCTGGCCGACCGGACCTTTGCCTGAGAGGCCCCCGATGACCGAGATTGATCTTCTGCCGTTCCTGCGTCAGGTTCTGTTTCGCAGGGGTTGGAAACGCCCCGGCTATTTCGACTTTCTGGGATAGACCACCTGCCGATGATGAAGCTTCTGCAGCTGACCGACATTCATCTGACCGCGCCGGGCCAGCTGATCGACGGGCATGATCCGATCGCCAATTTCGACCGCGCCCTGGCCCAAGCGCTGACCGACCATGCCGATGCCGAGGCGCTGTTTCTCACCGGCGACCTGTCGGATCTGGGCGCGGCTGCGGATTATGCGCGCCTGCGCGACAGACTGGCGGATCTCCCCCTGCCCGTCCATCTGCTGATCGGCAATCACGACCACCGCGACGTGTTTCTGGACTGCTTTCCGGAATGCGAGGGCGATGGTGGTTTCGTGCAGCATGTGGTGCCGCTGTCGCTGGGCCACGGGATCACGCTCGACACCTGGGGGCCGGACAGCCATGCGGGGCATTTCTGCGAGACCCGGGCGGCCTGGCTGGCGGAGCAGCTGGAACGACTGCCGGGGCCGGTGTGGATCTTTCAGCATCACAACCCGGTGCCGATGAACATCCCGCCGATGGATGGGATCATGCTGCTGGATGCGGAGCGCTATGGCGCGGTGCTGGCCCCCCATCGCGACAAGATCGCCCATATCTTTTTCGGCCATTGCCATCTGCCCCTGTCGGGGTCGTTTCACGGCATTCCGTTTTCCGCCCCGCGCGGCACCAATCAGGCGGGCTGGGCGGATTTCTCCGGCTCCGACCTCTATGCCACGTCGGACCTTCCGCCGGCCTACAGCGTGATCTTTGCGCGACCGGACAGCACCATGGTTCACATGGTCGAATTCGGCTATGATGGCGCGGTGCGGCGCTCGGCTTAGACCCTCTCGCCACCACGCCAGACCGCCCGGATCACGGGCGTGTCACCCAGCATTGACACCCGCACCATGTCAGCGAGCGCACCTTCCGCAAGGCGGCCCCGGTCGCTGAGGCCCACCGCGTCGGCCGGTGTGGTGGCGACGCAGCGCATGGCGCGCGGCAGGTCGGTCCAGAGGCGCGCAAGGCGGAAGGCCGAGGCGAGGAGCAGGGCGGGAACGTAGTCCGAAGACACGATGTCGAGAAGCCCCGCTTCGGCCAGGTCAAGTGCTGAGACATTGCCCGAATGGGAACCGCCGCGCACCAGGTTTGGCGCGCCCATGATGATCTTGATCCCCTGATCGCGACAGGTTTCGGCGGCCTCGAAGGTGGTCGGGAATTCCGCCAGGCGGATGCCCATCGCGGCAGAGACGGTGACGTGGTCGCGTGTGGTGTCATCATGGCTGGCGAGCGTGGCGCCCAGGCGCGCGGCTTCGGCCACCGTGCCCGCTTCGTGATCAGCGCGCACCCGGGCGCCCAGGGCGAGACGGGTGTCCACAAGTTCATCGAACTGGGCGTCGGTGAAGGCGTATTTGCCTTTGTAATAGACCTTGAGCGCCGTGAGGTCGGTGAACTGCCGCTGGCCCGGCGTGTGATCCATCAGGCTGACGAGACCGACGCGATCTTCCGCCGTGAACTCGGCAAGTTCGTCGAGCAGAGTCTCGGAACAGACCTCGGCCCGCAGGTGGATCAGGTGGCGGATGCGCAGGACACCGGCGGCGCGGAGCGAGAGGATTTCGCTCGCCACCGCGCGGGCGTATTTCTGATAGGAGGCCTTGGGATCGATGATCGAGCCGACGCGGAGCGCATCGAACACCGTGGTGATACCCGTCGAGGCCAATTCGCCGTCATGGGCGAGAATGGCGGGCAGATGGGGGAGCTTGACGCTGGGCCGCGGCTCCATGTGCCGTTCGAGATTGTCGGTGTGAAGCTCCACCATGCCGGGCAGGATCAGGTCACCCGCGCAGTCGGTGGCGCCGAGAGGCACGCCATCGCCTTCGGTGATCGCGGCGATCTTGCCATCCGCGATATGAAGCGCGCCGCGCATTTCGCGGTCGGGCAACACCAGATGCGCGTTGGCAAGGCAGGTCTCGCTTGTCATGGTTCTGTCATTCTGCTCTGGCAGGGAGGCGCTGGGAAGGTGGGAATTCATGTCAGACTTTCAACGCTTTGCGATTTACTATCTGCCCGAGGACCGCGCGCTGGCGGAATTCGGGGCGAAATGGCTCGGATGGGATGTGGAACGCGGCGCGACCTGCGATCATTGGGACGTGCCAGGGATTGACGGGATCACGGCGGTGCCGCGGAAATACGGGTTTCACGGCACGCTGAAACCGCCGTTCCGGCTGGCGGAGGGGATGCGTTTCGGCGCGCTGGAACAAGAGGTTGCGCGTTTCGCCGCCCAGGTGCCCCCGTTCGAGATCGACGGGCTGCACCTGTCGCGGATCGGGCGCTTTCTGGCGCTGGTGCCCGACGGGGACGCGAGCGATCTGGCAAAATTCGCCTTCGCCTGTGTCACCGCCTTCGATCAATTCCGCGCCGCCCCGTCGAGCGAAGAACTGGCGCGCAGGCGGGCGGCCGGGCTGACGCCGTGCCAGGACGATCTGCTGATGCAATGGGGATACCCTTACGTGGGTGATGAGTTCCGCTTTCACCTGACCCTGTCGGGCAAGCTGGAGCCCGAGGCACTGGCAGAGGCGGAAACCCAGGCCGCCCGGCGGCTGCCCGATCTGCCCCGCCCCTTCCCTTTCGCCTCGGTCGCGCTGGCGGGCGAGGATGCCCAGGGCATGTTCCACATGATCCACCGCTACGCTCTCACCGGCTGAAGAACGGCCAGCACGCGGGCCAGTGTCTGCGGCAATGGGCCGTCGTTTCGGATGTGATGGAGGCTCAGGCCCTCGGGCAGTTTCTGCTCGGCCCGTTCCAGACGGCGCGCAATTTCTTCGGCGCTTTCCCTGCCCCGTCCGGCCAGACGCGCGGCCAGCACATCGGGGCTGGCGGTGATGTTGAGGATCACCAAACCCGGAAAGACACGGGCCGCCTCGGTGAGCATGGAACGGGAGAGATTGATCAGCTTCTCTGCGCCGCCCGCGATCTCGCGACGGACCTCCTGCGGGATCCCGTAATGGAGACCATGGGCCTGCCAGGAGAGGCAAAAGGCGCCTTCATCGCGCATCGCCGCGAATTCGGCTTCGGTCACGGGGGTATATTCCTCGCCGCCCGCCTCGGGGGTCCGGGTGATCACCCGGCGCACCAGCATGAAGGACGGGTCCATCTCCGCCAGCGCCGTCATCACGCTGTCTTTGCCGACACCCGAAGGCCCGACAAAGGCGATCAGACGGCCGCTCATGCCGCGCGTCCCGGCGTGAAACCGGTCACGTCGATTTCGCGATCACAGACCCGGGCGCGGGCCTCTTCATCGTGGAAGATGCCGACGATCGCAGCGCCGCGCGCCTTGGCCTCTTCGATCAGGGCGAGGACGACTTCGCGGTTGGCGCCGTCGAGGCTGGCGGTGGGTTCATCGAGCAGAAGTGCCGGATAGGGATGGATGAAGCCGCGCGCCACGTTCACGCGCTGCTGTTCGCCGCCCGAAAACGTGGTGGGCGAGAGGCTCCAGAGCCGTTCGGGCAGGTTGACGCGGGCGAGCATGGCTTCGGCCTTGGCCAGAGCTTCGCCTGCCTCCGCCCCAAGGCGCAGGAGCGGTTCGGCCACCACCTCGCGGGTCGGCACCCGGGGCACGACGCGGAGAAACTGGCTGACATAGCCAAGCGTGTCACGGCGCAGTGCGAGGATCTCGCGCGGGGCGGCTTTCGTCACGTCCAGCCCGCCGACCCGGATCGCGCCCGAAGCGGCGAGATAATTGCCGTAGATCATCCGCATCAGGGTGGATTTGCCAGCGCCGGAGGCGCCCACGAGGGCCACACATTCGCCGGGTGCAACCGCGAGCGACGCACCCCGCATGACACCGATTTCGGCGGCGCCCTGATTGTGCAGCGTGAAGGCTTTCGAGACGTCGGAAATATCGATCATTGGGGGTTCCATCCTTGCCTCTCAGACCTGCAACACGGAGGAGACGAGCAGTTGGGTATAGGCGTGCTGCGGGTCATCGAGCACCTGATCGGTGAGGCCGGTCTCGACCACATGACCGTCCTTCATCACCATCAGCCGGTCGGCCAGCAACCGCACCACGGCCAGGTCATGGGTGACGACAATGGCCGACAGCCCCATGTCGCGGACAAGGCCCCGCAACAGATCGAGGAGCCGGGCCTGCACGCTGACATCGAGCCCACCTGTGGGTTCGTCCATGAAGACCAGACGGGGGCCGGTGACCAGATTGCGGGCGATCTGAAGGCGTTGCTGCATGCCGCCCGAGAAGGTGGTGGGGCGGTCGTCGATCCGGCTTTCGCTGATCTCGACCCGGCCCAGCCAATCCAGCGCCTGATCGCGGATTTCGCCGTAGTGGCGCGCGCCCACGGCCATCAGCCGCTCGCCCACATTGCCGCCCGCCGAAACACCCATGCGCAGCCCGTCGCGGGCGTGCTGATGGACGAAGGCCCAGTCGGTGCGCCCCAGCATCCTGCGTTCGGGTTCGGACATGGTGAGCGTGTCTTTGGGGCCTTCGGCGCGGGTGTCAAAAATCACCTCGCCCCGGTCGGGGGGTAGATGGCCTGCAAGGCAATTCAGGAGGGTCGATTTGCCCGAGCCGCTTTCGCCGACGATGCCGAGCACTTCGCCGGGCCAAAGGTCGAAAGAGACCCGGGCACAGCCGATCTGGGCGCCGTAGAACTTGGTGAGGTTCCGGACGTCGAGAAGAGGATTATCTTGGGTCATAGGCGAACTCCACCCTTGTGCCGCCCGGTTCGCGGATCATGAAATGGATCTTGGGACCGGTGCCGGAAAACTCGGGCGCGAATTCCACCTCGACGCCGGGCCACCCGGCGACCTGATCGAACAGCGCATCAAGCGTCTCACGATCGGCCACTTTCAGAGCGAAATGGTGCAGCCCCACATTGGCACGACGGTCGAAATCCGCGCCTTGTTCCTTCTGTTGCCAAAGGGTCAGCACGCCCACGCCATCGGTGATGAAAGCGGATGGATATTCAGGCCTGCCGCCCACTTGCCGCCATCCGAGACATTCGGTGAAAAAGCCGAGACTGGCGTCGAGATCGGCGACAGTCAGGCCCAGGTGATCAATTCCGAGCGTGCTCATGCCGCCTGCCCTTCTCTTCGTTTTTCGCAGTAATCCGTATCGGAACAGACGAACATCCGGCTGCCGTCGTCATCGGTGATCACCTCGTCAAGATAGCTGTCGGAGGCGCCGCAGAGCGCGCAATCCTGCGGCGCCTTGGAGGCTTCGAACGGGTGGTCGTCGAAATCGAGGCTGACCACCTTCGTGTAGGGCGGCAGCGCATAGATCCGCTGTTCGCGGCCTGCACCGAAAAGCTGGATCGCGGCCATTTCCATCTTCGGGTTGTCGAACTTGGGGATCGGCGACGGGTCCATCACATAGCGTCCCTCCACCTTCACCGGATAGGCATAGGAGGTGGCGATGTGACCATGGCGCGCGATGTCTTCGTAGAGTTTGACGTGCATCAGGCCGTATTCTTCCAGCGCATGCATCTTGCGGGTCTCGGTCTCGCGCGGCTCGAGAAAGCGCAGCGGTTCCGGGATCGGAACCTGATAGACAAGGATCTGGTCTTCGCTCAGCTCTTCCTCGGGGATCCGGTGACGGGTCTGGATCACGGTTGCGTCGCTGGTGGCCGTGGTGGTCGCCACATCTGCCGTCCGTTCAAAGAACTTGCGGATCGACACCGCATTGGTCGTGTCATCGGCACCCTGGTCGATCACCTTGAGCGTGTCACTTGGCGTCAGCGTCGCGGCCGAGACCTGCACGCCGCCGGTGCCCCAGCCATAGGGCATGGGCATTTCGCGGCTGGCAAAGGGCACCTGGTAGCCGGGAATGGCCAGCCCCTTGAGGATGGCGCGGCGGATCATCCGCTTGGTCTGCTCATCCAGATAGGCGAAATTGTAGCTCTGGTCGGTCACAGGAGCCCCCTTGCCTTCAGGGCTGTTTCAAGGGCTGCGGCATCGGTGAAATGGATCGCGTCCATGCCCACGGCTTTGGCGCCTTCGACGTTGTGCGGGCCATCGTCGATGAAAATGCAGTCCTCGGGGGCGAGGCCTGCCCGGGTGCAGAGCAGGTGGAAAATCGCCGCATCAGGCTTGGTCACACCTTCGCGGCCGGAAACGACCAACGTGCCGAACACCTCGTCCAGCCGGGGATGCACCTTCAGCCCTTCGGGCCAGGTTTCCGCCGACCAATTGGTGATCGCATGGATGGGCACACCCGCCGTTTTGAGGCGATCCAGAATGGCCCAGGTGCCGGGAATTTCGTGAGGCACGGTCAGGGCGTAGCGGGCGACGTAACCGGCCAGGCGGCGGCTGTCGTCGGGATCCGCAATCTCCTGTGCCAGATCGGCAAAGCGCGCACCGCCATCGGCGCGGGCGTTCTTTTCACGGAAATCCACACGCTCCATAAAGGCCTGTGCGCCCTCTTCGCCCAGTTCATCGGCCCAGGCCAGATGGGGTTGCCAATCCACCAGCACGGCCCCGATATCGAATACAACGGCCTTCATTCGGCAGCCTCCTTCATGTCGCTTGCGCCCGCCTCGCGGCGCAGTTTGCGGACCAGTTCCAGCTCGGACTGGAAATCCACGTAATGGGGCAGTTTGATATGTTCGAGAAAACCCGTCGCCTGGATGTTGTCGGCATGCGCCAGGACGAATTCCGTGTCCTGGGCAGGCGCGCCCACATTGTCTTCGCCCAGCTCCTCCCAACGGAGCGCCCGGTCGACGAGCGCCATGGAGATCGCCTTGCGCTCGCTCTGCCCGAAGACCAACCCGTAGCCGCGGGTGAATTGCGGCGGCTCGGTTTTCGAGCCCTTGAACTGGTTCACGCTTTCGCATTCGGTGACGGTGATCTCGCCGATCTCGATGGCAAAGCCCAACTCAGGGATCTCCATCTCGACCGTCACCGCGCCGATCCGCAACTCGCCCACGAACGCATGGTTGCGGGCGTAGCCGCGCTGAGTGGAATAGGCCATGCCGAGGGTGAAGCCCTCATCGGCGCGCGCGAGCGCCTGAAGCCTGAGTGCGCGGTCGGCCGGGAATTCCAGCGGTTCGCGGGTCAGATCAGGCGGCGGGGTGTCATCCGCCGGCGCCTCTTCGATCAGCCCTTCGCGATTGAGAAAACCGGTCACGTGGGGCACCGGTTCGGCGGGGGCGTCGGTTGAGGGCGCCGGCGGCACCTCGCCCTCGGCGGCGAGTTTGAAATCCAGCAGGCGGTGGGTGTAGTCGAAGGTCGGCCCCAGCACCTGGCCGCCGGGCAGATCCTTGAAGGTGGCCGAGATACGCCGGTCGCAGGCCATGTCCGCCGTGTCGATGGGTTCGGAGGCGCCGAAGCGTGGCAGCGTCGTGCGATAGGCGCGGATCAGAAAGACCGCCTCGATCAGATCGCCGCGCGCCTGTTTGATCGCCAGTGCCGCCAGATCGGGATCATAAAGCGAGCCTTCGGCCATCACCCGGTGCACCGCAAGGCTCATCTGCTCGCGGATCTGCGCCACCTCCAACTCGGCCACCTCCCGGTCGCCGCGCCGTTCTTCGGCGAGCCAGGCATGGGCATTGTCAATCGCCCGCTCGCCGCCTTTCACTGCCACATACATCAGCCGATCCTCGTCGAACGGGGCAGCGCGGCCAGTTGGCTGCCGTTGGTGAAGTAGAAATCGAGCCCGAGGGGAAAGAGCCGGGCATTGCGGGCAAAGCTCAACGGGTCCGGCAGGGCGAAACGGGTTTCGGTCTCGATGCCGGGGCCGGTGAGGCGGGCGCCGGTGTTGGCCAGTTCCGCGTGATCAACGATCAATGTCGTCGAGCGGTCGGGATATTCCGCCGTACCGATCGGATAGGCGTCGAGCGGCAGGAGATCCTCCCAGCGTCCGATGGCAAACACCGCCTCCCCGGGCCCCACCAGCGGGGCGCCGGTGTGAAAGGCCAGCCAGCCGCGCAGGTCGTCCCGGTCACAGACACCTGCCAGATGGATTGGCGTGTCGCCATCGGCCAGGGTCAGAAGCACAGCACCGGCAGCCGCCGAGATCGGAGCGGGCGGGCACGCGCCTTCGATCCACTCGATCCGGCCGGGGCGCGCCATGGCATTCATCAGCGCGCGAAAGGCGAAAGAGGCCGCCCGCGGGGCATCGTCAAACCCGCCCTCAAGAAGATGAGCCTGCATCAATCCTCTCCCCGTGTCATGGTAAAGAACTCCACCTTGGTGGCTGCCGCCCGGGCCGCCCGGGCCTGACGCCGTGCGGTCTCTTCCGCGTGAAGCGGTGCCAGAATGGCAGCCCGCACCGCCTCGGCCTTCGCCCCCTGCATCAACGCATCGACCAGCGCCGCAGCCTCCGCATCACCCCTGGAGCGGCCCTGCACATGTCCATGGCCGACCGCGCCGCCCGCCAGCTTCAACGTGCATCGGGTGACTGACATTTCGCCCAGGTTGAACGGCGCACCGGTGCCCCCGGCCCGGCCGCGCACCATGACGCTACCGATCTCGGGCGCGCGCAGATAGGTGACCGGTTCAGCCAGTTCCGCCCCTTCGAGAAGGGCTGCAATCCGCCCCGGTTTCGCCCGCGCCAAAAGACCCATCCAGTCTTTTCGCCCTGCCTCGTCGCTCATCATCTAGACATGTTCCGCGATTACTATACAACTAGACACATCTTACACCAAAGCGGCGGAAAGGCCCGTGAATTTTTCATGACAGCCCTTTGGCAAAGCATCGACCGCGCCCTGCGTCAGGAGATTGCAACGGGCGCCTATGGCCCGGGCGAGAAGCTGCCCACCGAGGCGCGGCTGGCGGAGCGGTTTGGCGTCAATCGCCACACGGTGCGCCGGGCGCTGGCGCAGATGGCCGAAGACGGGCTGGTCCATGCCCGGCGCGGTGCGGGGGTTTTCGTGCTGGCCCGGCCGCTGGATTATCCGCTTTCGAACCGCACCCGGTTCCACGAGAATCTGCAGGCCGCAGGCCGGTTGCCCGACCGCAAGCTTCTGTCCGTCGAAACCCGTGCCGCGACCGCAGCCGATGCCCGCCGCCTTGCCCTGGCGGAGGGGGATGTGCTCACGGTGGTCCACAGCCTGTCCTTTGCCGATGGCACGCCGGTCGCCCTGGCGGAAGCGCGGTTTCCCGAG
Organism: Silicimonas sp.; assembly: GCA_025800205.1. Taxonomy (GTDB): domain Bacteria; phylum Pseudomonadota; class Alphaproteobacteria; order Rhodobacterales; family Rhodobacteraceae; genus CALKXV01. Next base: position 16,451 of record JAOXSD010000325.1, read on the forward strand.
GCCCGGCTGCCGGGTCTGGCGGAGGCGCTTCGGGCCGAAACCGGCGTCACCAAGGCACTTTCCCGGCTTGGCATCACCGATTACATTCGCGCCTCGACCCGGCTGACGGCGGTGAATGCAGATGCCACCCAGGCGCTGCATCTGCAGCTGCGCGAAGGGGCGCCGCTGTTGTTTTCGGAAGCGCTCAACCGCACGCCCGACGGCCTGCCGGTGGAACATGGCCAGACCTGGTTTGCGAGCGAGCGCATCACCCTGACGCTTGACCACGAAGCGGGCGCCTAGCCGCCGTATTTTTCCAGAAAGCCCGCCACCGGGAGGGCGCGGAAATCTTCGAGTGCCGCGCGCAATCGGTCGTGGGTCCAATCCCACCAGGCCAGCGCCATGACCCGGTCCGCCAGATCGCGCGGCAGCCGGGCGCGCAGCGGCCGGGCGGGCACGCCGGCCACCATCATGTAGGGCGCCACATCCCTGGTCACCACGGCGCCCGCCGCCACCACCGCCCCGTGGCCCAACGTCACCTCCGGTTTCACCATCGCCCCGTGGCCGATCCAGCAATCATGGCCGATCACCGCCTTGCGCGCCGCGCGGCGGGCAAAGAAAGCCGCGTCATCTTCGGCATCGTCCCAATAGGAGGCGGAACGGTAGAGGAAATGGTGGCAGGAGGCGGTGTGAAGCGGATGATCGGTGGCGCCGATCCGGCTGTGGGCGGCAATATTGGCGAATTTGCCGATCTCCGCATTGGCGATGTCGGCGAACCGGTCGCAATAGGAATAATCGCCAAAGCGGCTGTTCAGAATCCGCGACCCCTGCCCCACTTCGCAATAGGCCCCGAACCGGCTTTCCGCGATGGTGCACTCAGGGTGGATCAGCGGCGCATCTGCAGACAGCCGGGCCATCAGAACGGGCGTTCTTCGCCGGTGAAGCGGAAGAACCGGCCGGTGTCTTCGAGGGTCAGCCGTTCGGCGATGGCAAGGCATCCGGCGGCGACGGCGACCGGGTCTTCACTGGCCTCCGGCCCGCCCATGTCGGTGCGCACCCAGCCCGGATCGACCAGCGCCACCGCGATGCCTTCGGGCTCAAGATCCGTGGCCAGCCCCTGCATCACCTTGTTGAGCGCCGCCTTGGAGGCGCGATAGGCGATCCGGTCCGCTTTGCGATAGCCCATCCAGGACATTTGGCTCGAGACCGAGAGGATACGGCTGCCGGGGCGGGCCCGCAGGGCGGGCAGACAGGCCTGGGCGACCGCCAGCGGCGCGAGCGTGTTGACGGTCAGGGCGTCCTGAAAACCCGCAAAATCCATCTCGAGCGGCGCTTGCTGCGCGGGACCGATGACACCGGCGTTGTTGATCAGAATGTCGAGCGGCGGAAGTTCGGCGAAGACCGCCGACAGCCCGGCGATATCGGTCATGTCGCAACGGATCGGGATCACGCCCTCGGGCAGATCTGCCCCGCGGGTCGTGCCGCTCACCTGCCAGCCCCGGGCGCGGGCGGCCAAGGCCAGTTCGCGCCCGATGCCCCGGTTCGCGCCGGTCACAAGAAGATGGGTCATCTATTGTCCTTCGCCCCGGATCAGACGGCGGCGCAACACGCCCGACAACCAATCCATGAAGATCACCATCAGGATGATCAGCACGATGTAATAGGCCACCTCTTCCCAATCCTTCTGGGTCTGGATCGCCTGGGTGATCAGCAAACCGATGCCACCGCCGGTGATCGCACCGATGATCGTGGCCGACCGGGTGTTCGATTCCAGGAAGTAGAGCACCTGGCTCAGCAGCACCGGCACCACCTGGGGGATCACCCCGAACCGGTAGCGCTGGAGCGGTTTGGCCCCGGTCGATGACACGCCCTCGATCTGCTTTTCATCCACGTTTTCGAGCGCTTCCGAGAAGATCTTGCCAAAGGTGCCGGTGTCGGTGACCAGGATCGCCAGCGCCCCGGTCATCGGCCCCGGCCCGAAGGCGCGGCTGAGCACGATGGTCCAGATCAGCGCATCGACCCCGCGCACGAAGTCGAAGACCCGGCGCATGGCAAAGCGCACAGCCATCACCGGCGCAAAGCGCTTGGCCGCCAGAAACGCCAGCGGCAGGGCGACCATGGCCGCGCCGAAGGTGCCGAGAAACGCCATCAGGATTGTCTCGCCAATGGCCCAGACCACATCCCCGTGCCGCCACATCGGGTTCGACCAGAAATCCTGCCAGGCGCCTTCAAGATTGCCGCGCGCCGGGTCGATCCGGTCGCCCAGCAGGATCGTGGCCAGCGACTGGCCGTGGTAGGGGCTGTCGAGGGTGAAAAAGAACAGCTCCCAGCCGGTGAAATAACGGAAGATCTCGGTCTTCGACCGGGTCATGGTCACCCGTCCGCCCGGCGTGGTGATCGCCACCCGGGTGCGGCTGGCATTGACCCAATCGGGGGGCATGTCGCCGAGATTGGTGATCACTTTCGATCCGTCGAACCGGGCGGTGATCATGCCGTGCCCGGGAACGTCGAATTCCATGGCATTCTCGGGCAGAAGCCGCACCTCATGGTCGCGGTTGAGCTCAACCACGGTAAACGCCCCGGTGCCGCTGACCCAATCGGGCCGCGTGCCTTCGGGGTAACGGCCCTTGCGCTCGCCCTCGACCGCATAGTCGATCTCGCCCGTGCGGTGGCTGCGGGTGACATGCACCTTGTAGCTGAACATGTCGGAGGCCAGCGTCATCGCATTCGCAGGCTGCGCCCGGCTGGCCAGCCCGGCGATGTCGAAGGCGAAGAAGATATAGGTGAAATAGACCAGGATCACCGCAGGCACCGCATAGGCGGTCAGGCGTTTACGACTGATCAGCTCTTGGGCTTCGATGTGCCGTGCGTTCAATTCCATCATGCTCATTGGCCCTGCCCCTCGGTCAGTTGGTTGCGGTAGCGGCTTGAGACCTGGTCAAAAAGGATGATCGTCGCGAACAGCAGCGCGAAGATCGCCGCTGCTTCGTCAAATCGCCCCGGCCCCCAGGACATGGAGTTCTTCAGCTCATAGCCAATGCCGCCTGCGCCCACGAAGCCGAGGATGGCGGAGGCGCGGATATTGATTTCGAACCGCAGGAGCGCGTAGCTGAGAAAATTCGGCGCCACCTGCGGGACCACGCCCAGAAGGATGCGCTGGGTCCAGGACGCGCCCACCGATTGCAGCCCCTCGACCGGTTTGAGATCGGCGTTTTCGGCCACTTCCGAGAACAGCTTGCCAATGGCCCCGCCGGTGTGAATGGCGATGGCGATCACCGCAGGCACCGGGCCACCGCCCAGAACGAAGATCAGCATCAGCGCGATAACGATTTCGGGCACCGCGCGCATGACATCGGTGATCCGGCGGAACAGCGGGATCAGCCGGGGCCATTTCGCCAGCCCCCGCGTGCCCAGCATCGCCAGCAGGAACCCGGCAAGCACGCCGGTCAGGGTCGAAACCGCCGCGATGTTGATGGTTTCGATCAGGGCGGGGATGTATTTCACCATCAGCCCGGGCAGATCATAGAGCTTTTCCCAGGCCTCCGAAAAAACGGCGGCCGGGTAGTCGCCGATATTGTCGATCCCGTTCCGGAAGCCGCCCGCATTGCGGTCCTCGGCCACCAGAAAGCCCGAGACCATGAGCACCACGAAAATCAGAAGCGTCAGCCCGCCATAGAGCCGCTTTCGCTGCACCATTTCCATGTAGCCCGCCTGCACGCGGTCCACATTCATGGGCCCGTGGCCCGCCGAGATCTCTGCCATCAGAGCCACGCCCCTCTTTCCTGTCTGCCGCCCCCAGCGGGCGACGGGAAAAGGGCGCACCACCGGCACGCCCTTTCCTGAAATGTTGAAATCAGCCGCCGATCTTGGCTTTGCGGGCCTCGATCACCGAAATGTAGGTGTCATGGGTCACCGGCTGGAAGCCGAGGGTTTCGCCTGCGGCAACGCCATAGGCGCAATCCGGATCGGCTTCGTAGAGGCCGTCCACCACGGCGGTCATCTTGGCTTTCACATCCGCAGGCAGGGCTTTGCGCAGCACGATCGGGCCTTCGGGGATGACCTTGGATTTCCAGATCTGCACCAGTTCGTTCATGTCGATGAGGCCGGCATCCACGGCCTTGCGCAGGGCGCCGGAATTGTAGCCGTCTTCCCAGTCACCCTGGCCATCGGCCCAGGTCACGCCGCCGTCGATATCGCCGTTGAACACCGCCACGATGGTCTGCTCATGACCGCCGGTGAACTTCACTTCGCCGAAATAGTCGCCCGATTCCATGGTCGACCCGGTCTCTTCGGGGATCTCGATCGAGGGGATCAGATAGCCCGAGGTCGAGTTGGGATCGCCGAAGCCGAAGACCTTGCCCTGCATGTCGTCGAGCGAGCCGATCCCGGCATCCTTGCGCGCAAAGCCGATCGAGTGATAGCCGATCGAGCCATCCACATTCACCTTGACCAGCACCGGCTCGACCGCCTCGGCATCCTGCAGGTAGGTGGCGGCATAGGACGAAGCACCGAGCCAGGCCATGTCGAGGGTGCCGCCCAGAAGGCCCTGGATCACGCCGTTGTAATCGGCGGGGGCAAAGAGTTTCGTGGGCACGCCCAGTGCCTCGGTGGCGTAATCACCCAGGCAGGAATAGGCGTTCAGACGGTCCTGGGCGTTTTCGCCGCCCAGAATGCCGATGCGGAATTCTTCGATGTCAGCGGCAAAGGCGCCGGTGGACAGGGCCGTGGTGGTGGCCAGGGCAAGAGCAAGAGGTGCTTTCATTTTCTTCTCCAGTGATATGGCACGGTGCCCCCGCGCCTTGGGGTTCGAAGAACCGCCTCAGGCATAGGCCGGGGCGGTCTGGTCTTTCGGGGTTTCGAGGGCGCCGATCTCGGTCGAGGTTGCGCTTTCGGAAAAGTCGCTGCCGGCGCCATAGATGTCGCGGGCGACGCCGGTGGTCAGTTGTTCGGGGGCGCCGTCAAAGACGATGCGGCCGTCGCGCATGCCGATCACCCGGTCGCAATAGCGCCGTGCTGTGTCCAGCGTGTGCAGGTTGCAGATCACCGTGCGCCCGTCTTCGTCAAAGATCCGGCGCAGGGCCTCCATCACGATCTGGGCATTCATCGGGTCGAGCGAGGCGATCGGCTCGTCGGCGAGGATGATCTTCGGATCCTGCATCAGGGCGCGGGCAATGGCGACGCGCTGCTGCTGGCCGCCCGAGAGCGCTTCGGCCCGTTTCGCCGCCTGCTCCGAGATGCCCAGGCGATCAAGAATTTCAATGGCCTGGTGGATGTCTTCCTTAGGGTAGAGGTTGAACATTGTCGCCAGGGTGGAGCGCCGGTTGAGCGTGCCATGGAGCACGTTTGAGACCACATCCATCCGGGGCACCAGGTTAAATTGCTGGAAGATCATCGCGCATTCGGATTGCCAGCGGCGCTTGTCTGCCCCTTTGAGCCCTGAGACGTCGCGACCTTCGAAGCGGATCGTCCCCGCGCTGTGCGGGGTCAGCCGGTTCAGCATCCGCAGCAAGGTGGACTTGCCCGCCCCCGATTTGCCGATGATCCCGATCATCATCGGCCCGTCGACCTTGATGGTGGCCGCGTCGACGGCGGTCTTCGAGCCGAACCGTTTCGTCAACTTGTCTATCTGCAGCATGTTCGCCCCCGCGTCGTGTCGAGGGCGGAATAGGCCTGCGCCGTGACAGGTTCCTTACGGTTTCATGACGGCTGGACAAAGAAATGTTGAAGGATTTGTAAAGCCCGCTTCGATACCGGGGCCGGGCTGAACAACAGGGGCGTCTGCACGCGGCCCCGAACGCGGAATCGTGGCCTGCGCTGCCAGCCCGGCTGCGACACCATCACCGGCACCTTTGGCCCGAAGTCCGGTGCGCCCTACCCGTTCCTGAGGTCCGGACGGTTCATTTGTCAGCAGGCGGTGAGATCAGACCCGCACCCCTTCCAGGATCTCCACCGCATGTTCCACATGGCTGATCTCAAGGGGTTTGTTGATGAAATCCCGCACGATTTCATAGGCCTTGGCCCGCTCGCGGTCCTTCGGATCAAGCGACGTGGTCAACATGATCAGCACCACGTCAGTGAACCGGTGGTGCAACTCGTGGGTCACCTTCTCGAGGAATTCGAAACCGTTCATGCGAGGCATGTTGATGTCAAGAAACACAACGTCGATCTCAATGTCCTCGTTGTTCTTCAAGTAGTCGAACGCCTCATCGGCATAGGTGAAGGCAATGATATTCTCCACCAGCCCCGATTTCTTCAGAACGCGTTTATACTGTCTCTGATCGATCTCTTCATCATCGATCAACATGGCGGTCTTGATCTTCATGGGCACCCCAATACTAGGTTGGCTGGCCGCCGTTGCGGGCAAGCGGGTTCGAGGATCGTCACGTCTGAGGGACAGCTTGCCAGCGATTCGTTAGCAAATCGTCAGCAATGGCTAATCCTTTCGATCCGGGGTGGCGATTTGAGCCATCACGCGGCGGTGTAGGGTAACCAAATCGTAAGTTATCCGTTCTATCCCTCCGACGACGGATATGACGGGACAGAACCACCATGCCGACGCTCACCACGATGATCGGGCGCCTGCTCCTCCTTTGGGGGAGTCTGACCGGCGCCAGCCAAGGCGCTGATCCTCGCCTTTCATATGTCTCCTTGACCCAGGGTCAGCACGCATGCGCGCGGATCAGGCGCAAGCCCCCCCGCTCCATTGCGTCCTCGCCGCTCTCTTGCGCGGCGAAACCTCTCCTCGGCCGTCGCGGATGGACGTCGTTCGCACAGCCTGTCCTCCAATGCGCCGGGCAGAGGATCGCGGAAACGGGCCCGGCCTTGGGCCATGTTCCGCCCAAACGGGCCGGTGGGCGCGACAGGATCGGCAGCCGCCACGGCCCATATGGCAACGCGCTCCGAAACCTCGGTGATCGCGCCGTTCTCCGACGTGAGTTCTGACCATGCATCACGGCGCGATCAAGGCGGACCCGCCGGGCCCGCTGCCCGGGGCGCCCGGGCAGGATCTGCCCGCCGATCCCGGCACGTCAAACCAAACCGCGCCTCGTGACCTGTCCCCATCGCCCATTCATGAGAAAAACCTGACCGGCGGGCTGGCCGACAGCCTGCGCTCCGGGGCGCGCAGTGCCCTCGCCCGGCGCTTTGTCATTCTGGTCTTTGCCCTGAGCTCGGCCCTCGCCTTTCTCATCACCCTGTTTCAACTGACCCTCGAATTCCGGGGCGAATTGTCAAGATTCGAAGACACGATCCTGCGGGCAGAAGCTGCGCTGGCGCCCAGCCTGGTGGAAAGTGTCTGGCTGGTCGATCAGGATCTGATCCGGTCCCATGTGGCCGGGCTTTTGCAGATCGAAGGCGTTGTCGAAGTTCGGGTCGAAACCGATGACGGCGCCCGCATTACAACGGGCGATGCGCAACGGCCATCAGACCGGGAGTACCGGTTCGATATCGCGCGCCAGGGCGCAGCGAAGAACATCCATCTCGGCAGCCTGATCATCCGGGTCAGCTACGATCAGATCCGCCGGCAGATCTCCCGATTGGGCGCGCTCATCCTGCTGACAAACTTCCTTCAAAGCCTTGCGGCCGCCGCATTTATTCTGATTTTCTATCAGTATCTTGTCGGCCGCCATCTCTATGAACTCGCCCAATATGCCTCTGACTACGACCTCGAGGCGACCCCGTCGCCGGTCCGCCTGGACCGCTCTCCCCCCAAGCGCGGCACGCTGGATGAACTCACCATGCTGGAAACCGCGCTCAGCGACTGGGCCCGGGCCAATCATGCCCATGCCAACAAGCTGCGCAGCGACAGCCGGGAGCAATCCGAATTCAACTATGCGATTTCGCACGATCTCAAGTCGCCCACCAACACGGTGGCGATGCTGCTTGAGGAATTGCGCGACATTGCCGGTGAAAACCTGAACGAGGACATGGAGGAGGTTCTGCACGACCTCGACAGAACCGTCGACCGGATGAGCAAGCTGATCGAGGATGTTCTTGAATACTCCCGCACCATCGGTGAGGATTTCATCACCGCGCCGGTGGATCTGGGCGCGGAGGTGGCCGCCATCGTTCAGGACCTTTCGGGCGACATCGGCGCCGCCAGCGCCGAGGTGACGGTCGCCCCCCTGCCGGTCATCGAAGGCAATGCCATGCAATTGCGCCTGCTGTTTCAGAACCTGATCTCCAATGCGCTGAAATTCAGAGCCGCCGACCGCCCTCCCCGGATCGATGTCGGTTTGAGCCCGGCGGAGGATGGCTGGCTGGCCATTCATGTCAGCGACAATGGCATCGGCATTCAGCCGGATCATTTCGACAAGATTTTCGGCATGTTTCAGCGCCTGCACACCAAGGACAGCTATGAGGGCACCGGCATTGGTCTGACCACCTGCCAGCGGGTCGCCGCCAATCACCAGGGACGGATCGAAGTGTCCTCCAAGCCCGATGCGGGCACGACTTTCAAGATCGTGTTGCCGGATCAGAACGATCAATCCGCCTTCCTGCTGTAGCAGACGCCCTTTCCCCTTGCCTGCCGCCCTTCCTCCAACATATTCTAATCTGAGAATATCGGAGGAAAAACATGCTGCACCGACGCGCGGTTCTGGCAGGGCTTGCGGCGGCTGCCGTCCTGCCCCGGCGGGCCATGACCACATCCTTGGGCACCGCCCGGCTGACCACACTCAGCGATGGGCATCTGACCCTTCCGGGCGGGTTCCTGTTCGACGCCCTGCCCGAGGATGATCTTGCGCCGCTGATTGCGCGCTTCGATCTGAACCGTGACCAGCTCACCCCCGAATGCAATCTCGCGCTTTATCAGGACGGCACCAACACCGTCCTGTTCGACGTCGGATCGGGCCCGGATTTCATGCCGAGCGCGGGACAATTGACCGACAGTCTCGACACGGCCGGGATCGCCCTCGACGAGGTGACCCATGTGGTCTTCACCCATGCCCATCCCGATCACATCTGGGGGCTGATCGACGATTTCGACGAGCCGCTGTTCCCGGAGGCTACCTATATGATGGGCCGCAGGGAGTGGGATTACTGGTGGAACCCCGAGACGGTGACCACGATCGGCGAGGCGCGCGCGGCCTTTGCGGTCGGGGCGAAACGCCGGATGGAGTTCATCGAGGACGCCGTGGAATTCTTCGACGACGGTGCCGAGATCCTGCCCGGCATCGCCGCTCTCGCCAGCCACGGCCACACGCCCGGACACATGAGTTTCGAGATTGCCAATGGCGCGGACCGCGCACTGGTGGTCGGCGATGCGATCGGCAACCACCATATCGCCTTCGCCCGGCCCGCCTGGCCCAGCGGCGCGGATCAGGATCCCGATCTGGGCATCACGACCCGCCAGCGACTGCTCGACAAACTCGCCCATGACCAAAGCCTGATCGTCGGGTTCCATCTCCCCGGCGGCGGCATGGGGCGGGTCGAACGTTCCACCGATGGCTATGTTTTTCTTCCGGAGACCTGATGATGCGCGCCCTTCTGCCCCTGCTCTTTGCCGCAACCGCTGCGACCGCCAGCGAGGACATTCCCGATCAATATCCCGGCTCGCCGCTTTATCAGAAACCGGTCGAGGTGATCCCCAATGTCTGGTCCGCCATCGGCGCCACCGCAGCACCGACCTATGAGAATGCGGGTCACAACAACAATCTGAGTTTCATCATCACCGGCGATGGGGTCGTCGTGGTGAATGGCGGCGCGGCCCATATTCTGGCCGAAGCGCTGCATGCCGAGATCAAGGAAATCACCGACCAGCCGGTGAAACTGGTGATCAATGAAAACGGCCAGGGCCATGCGATGCTGGGCAATTCCTACTGGGTCGACCAGGGCGTGCCGATCCTCGCCCATGTGGATGCCGCAACCGAGTTCGAGGATTACGGCGCGCAGATCCTCGACGGCATGAAGCGCTACAACCGTGACAAGGCCGAGGGCACGCGGCTGGAGGGCCCGACCGAAACCTTCGAGGACAAACATGTCATCGAGATAGGCAACATGCGGATCGAGGTGCTCTATCTCGGCCCGGCCCATTCGCCGGGCGACATTTCGGTCTGGCTGCCCGAACAGAGCCTGGTGATCGCCGGTGACATGGCCTTCCATGAACGCATGCTGCCGATTTTCGAACATACCTACACGGCCGATTGGCTGGAAACCTGGGATGATGCCTTCGAACCCCTTGGTGCCACCTATGTGATCCCCGGCCATGGCCATCCGACCAACATGGATCAGGTGCGCCGCTACACACGCGATTACCTGATCTATCTGCGCGGGAAAGTCGGCGACCATCTGGAGGCGGGTGGCGATCTGGCCGAGGCCTATTATGTCGACCAATCGCCCTACGCCCATCTCGACACATTCGAGGAACTGGCCACGAAGAACGCGGGCCGGGTCTATGAGCAGATGGAATTCGAGTGAAATAGGAACGCCCGTGCCCCGGCGGCGCGGGCGCCCGAACCCAGGTTCGCTTCAAGCGCCGGGCTGAGAACAATTTCCCGCGATGCCGACCCAGGCGGAACAATCCATCTGGAAGCGCCCGTTGACTCTCTCGCATTCGGAACGCATTTCCCATTTTGAATATATGAATGGGACACCGATCATGCTGCTCGAAACCCTGGATCTCGATATTGACCCGCGCCTTTTGCATCTGGCCCTCGGCCTGAGCCTTGGCGTGATCTTCGGCGTGGCCGCGCAAATCTCGCGCTTTTGCCTGCGCCGCGCCGTGGCGGGCGAGGCTGGCGAACGGGGCAGCGCAGGCGCGGTCTGGGTCACCGGACTTGCCGCCGCGATCCTCGGTGTCTGGGTGGCACAACGCTCGGGTTTCATCGGGCTGGAGGACCACCGGCTGCTCTCCCCGTCGTTGCCCCTGGCCGCCATCGTCATCGGCGGTCTGGCGTTCGGCGCAGGCGCCGTGCTGACGCGCGGCTGTGTTTCGCGGCTGACCGTGCTGACCGCATCGGGCAATCTGCGCGCGCTTTTCGTGCTCACCGCCTTTGCCGTGGCAGCCCATGCGACCCTGAAAGGCGTGCTGGCCCCCCTGCGCACGGCGCTGGGCAACGTCAGCGTCGACGCCCCGTTCGGCACGCTTTCGGAAACCGCCCTGGGCCTGCCGCTTCTGGCCGCCAGCGCCGTGATCCTTGCGGCCTATCTGATCTGGCAATCCCGGCCCCGCGTCCTGCACCTCGCCCTTGGTGCGCTGATCGGCTTTGTCGCCGTGGCCGGCTGGGCCGGCACTTCGGTGTTGCTGTTCGACGAATTCGACCCCCTGCCCGTGCAAAGTGCGGCCTTCACCGCGCCCTGGTCCGACAGCCTGTTCTGGGTCATTGCCTCGACCGCCATCCCGGCCGGGTTCGGTGTCGGCTTTATCGGCGGTGTGCTGGGCGGTGCATTCCTTTCGGCCGCGCTGCGCGGCGAGTGGCAATTGCAGAGCTTTTCCAGCCCGGCCGAAACCCTGCGCTATCTGGCAGGCGGTGTGATGATGGGCGTCGGCGGCGTGCTGGCCGGTGGCTGCACCATCGGCGCCGGGATTTCGGGGGTGTCGGCAGGCAGTGTCGCAGCGCTGCTCACCCTTGGAGCCATTGTGGCAGGCGCCGCCTTGATGGTGCGGCTGCTGCGCGGGGCTCAGCCCGTGGTCGTCGCCACCTGAACCGCCCCCCGGTTCAGCATCCGGTGGGTCGCCATGGCGCCCAGCCACATGAAAAGAACCGCGGCCCAGGCGGTGAGCGAGAAGACCGCGCCGCCTGACATGCCCGCACCCACCGCACAGCCCCCGGCCAGCATGGCGCCAAAACCCATCAGAAGCGCGCCCAGAAGGTAGCGCTCCATCGGCGTGTCGGGGCCGAAACGCTGGATCGCCCATTCGCCGCGCAGGAGCGCCATCGCCGCCGAGCCGAGAAAAACGCCGGGTACGAGGCCGACGCCGAAACTCAGGGGCATTTCAGGGGCGCTGATCAGCCCCATCAGCGTGTCGGTTGAGGGGCCGGTGAAGGTGACCGAGCCCACGGGGACCAGTTCGAAGGAGACTTGCGACACCGCATAGGTCAGCACCCAGCCGAGGCCCACGGCTACCCCGACAAGCATCGCGGCGACCCAGCGGGTGACGGCCAATTTCTCACGAAACGCAAGGCCGATCGCGACCAGAAGTGCGACGGCCGCCCCTGTCGCTGCGATTTCAGGTGAAAGGCCCAGCCGCGCCAACAGATCGCGCGCTTCGCCGCCCTCGATAATCCAGAGCCCCGACAGCGCCTCGCGCGCCGGCGACAAGGCCCCGCGCAGGGAGGCTTCGGCCACCAGCGTCAGGATCAACCCGGTCACAAGCGCGCGCAGGTTGCCGGTGCCCGACAGCACCAGGAGCCGACTTGCACAGCCACGCGCCAGGATCATGCCCGCACCGAACATCGCCCCGCCGATCATCGCCCCTGAAAGCGAACCGGGCGAGGCCAGTTGCCGCACATCGCCCAGGTCAAGATAGCCGAAGACCACGGCCGCCTGCACCGAAAGGACCGCCGCCGAGAAGGCCACCAGCCAGGTTGCGAGCCGTGGCCCGAACCGGCCTTCCGACAGTTCCACCGTCGCCGCACGCAGGCAGAAACGCGAATGCTGGGCGGAGGCTCCGAAGAGCGCGCCGGTCACCACGCCCACAAGCATCAGCACGCCGCCATCGCCCAGGCGATCCAGCAGAGCCTCGATCATGTCGATCCCTTTCGCTTAGTTGGCCACAGCCTCGGCGATGATGCCGTCGAGCAGCGCCTCGACCTTTTCCATCGGCCCATCGGGATAGTCGCGCCGTCCGACCACGACCCCTTCATCGGTTTCGGCCACGAAGATGCCATAGGGGCAATGGGCCACATTCATCGGGTCCGCTTCCATCACCTCGCGCGAGACCTTGGCCGAACAGAAAACGAAGATGTCGGCGGCCTTGAAGATTTCCGTGTCGCTGCCCACATCGGCGCCGGTGCGGGCCAGCATCTCGCCCACATGGCTCACATAATCGATCACGAGGCCCTGATCGACGATGGCGCTTTCCACCGCGAATGTCGCATCGTCAAAGCTGCCGTCATAGGATGTGATGGCGCTTTCCCCGGCAAAGGCCAGCCCCGGCGCGGCCAGAACCGCCGTGAGAAGAAGTTTGTGTATCATATTGATTTTCCTCCTGATCCCAACCTAGCCAGGGCAGGCCCGCGCGCCATGATACAGATCAAGCGCGCGACCCGTTTTTGATGATCAGCCGAACATGTCGGCGGTGATCCCGGTGTACCAACCTTCCGATTCCTCGTAGGTCTTCTTGCGCACCTCGGCGCTTTCGCCGGTCTGGCTGATGAAGCCGTCGACCTTGGCGATCTTCTCGGGCGTCGCCTCATAGGTTGCGCCGACCTTGACGCCATCGTTGGTGTCGATGAGCGACCAGCAGGTGTTGGCGAACTTGGCCGGGAAGACCCGGGAGCCGGTGAGCGCGCCGCGCACGGCGTTCGCACAGACCTTGGCCTGGCTGTTGGCGGAGAAGCCGGATTTCGGCATGTCGCCCTGCTGGGCCGCGTCCCCCAGAACGTGAATGTCCGGGTCTGCCTTGGTCGAGAGATCGGCGGCATTCACCGGCGCCCAGTTGCCATCGGTCACGCCCGCGAGTTCCGCGATACGGCCGGCTTTCATCGCCGGGATCACGTTGCAGACATCGGCCTCGATCACCTCGCCGTCGATATTGACCGTCATCGCGCCGGGATCGACCTCGACATTCTCGCCGCCGAAATCCGGCCCGATGCGTTCGACCATACCGCCGTAGTGATTATTCCAGCCTTCTTCGAAGAGCGCCTGTTTGGAGAACTTCGGCTTGGGATCGGCGATGATGATCTTGGCGGTCGGGTTGTTGGCCTTGAGGTAATGGGCGACCATGGAAATCCGCTCGTAAGGCCCCGGCGGGCAGCGGAACGGGTTCGGGGGGGCGACCATCACGTAGGTGCCGCCCTCGGGCATGGCCATCAACTGCGCGCGCAGGAGTTCCGATTGCGAGCCTGCCTTGTAGGCGTGCGGCATGGCGTTTTGCGCGCTGATGTCCCAGCCGGGCACGGCCCCATCGACGAAATCGATGCCGGGCGAGAGGATCAGCTTATCGTAAGGCACCGACGATCCGCCCGCGAGGGCCACGGTCTTGGCATCCCGATCCACGCCCACGGCCCAGTCATGGACCACGTTCACACCGTAATCCGAGGCCAGCGTGCCATAGCCATGGCCGATGTCTTCGATATTCTTGAACCCACCCAGATAGAGGTTCGAGAAGAAGCAGGTGTAGTATTTCCGCGTCGGCTCGATCAGCGTGACGTCGATCTCGCCCTTGGAATCCTTGGCGATATAGCGGGCCGCGGTCGCGCCGCCTGCCCCGCCGCCGACAACGACCACGCGCGGTTTGCCGTGTCCGGCCGCCTGCACCATGGGGGCCGCGAGTGCGGACGCTGCCGCCACGCTGCCGATAAAGCTGCGTCTGTTCAGTTTCATTGGATCCTCCCTTTCCAAATCCAGATTATTTTTCCAAATCAGCAAAATAGGCCGCAAGCGCCGCGATCTCGTCATTCGAGAGACGGCCCGCGATCATCTGCATCACCTGGTTCGGGCGCACTTGATCCTTGTAGGCATGCATCGCCATGACGAAACTTTCCTCGGGCCAGAGCACGATCGACGGAATGCCGTCATCGCCGCCCGAGGCCTGGTGACAGGTGGTGCATTCGGACGAAAGATATTCGCCATATTCCGGGTCGCCCTTGAGCGCGAGGATCTCGGGATCAACCTCATGATCGGTGCCCTGCGCCGTCGGATCGGCCTCGGGGATGTTCGACGGATCGTCCGAAAAGGTCCGCAGATAGGCCAGCAGATCGGCCCGGTCCTGCGCGTCCTTCATGCCCGCATAGCTCATCCTTGTGCCGGAGGCGAAGGTGCGCGGGTCTTCGATATATTGCGAGAGCGTATCGGCATGCCATTCGAGCCCGTTGGCGGCGGCGCGTTTGAGGCTGTCGGAATAGCGGAAGTCGGGGACCGAGGCCGCCGCGCGGCCAAAGAGCAGGTTCAGATGCGGGCCGACGCCGTTCTTCGCCCCCGCGCCCACCTGGTGACAGGCGCGGCATTCGCGAAACAGGGTCTCGCCCGTCTCGGCATTGCCCGCCAGCATCACCGACACCACCGGCGCGGGGTCCGGTTCTGCCTCGTCCACACCTTCGGGCCGGGCGGCCAGGCGCGCCTCAAAGGCGGCGAGCCGCTCCATCGCATCTTCCAGTTCTTCCGCCGTCACCGTTGCCAAATTCAGCTCGGCAATCCGCGCCTCGGCCGCATCCAATTCGGCGCGCACCGCATTCAGGGCCGCTTCGCTGGCCTCGAATTCCGCCCGGTCGCGACCGGCCGTCGAAAAAGCCAAAGCGCCGGTCAAGACCAGCCCCGTCACACCCAGTCCGGGCAATATCACGTCGGAAAACCTCGGCATTGGCGCACCTCCCCTTGCGACCAACGGCCCGGCCCCCGAAGGCGCCAGGCCCTGAGTTCAGCCGCCGTTGGCGCGCAGATAGGCGATCACGGCTGCGATATCGTCATCCTTCTTCAACCCGGCAAAGGACATCTTGGTGCCTTTGAAATAGGACTTGGGTTTCGACAGGAAGGCCGACATGCTTTCGTCATCCCAGACGCGACCTTCATCTGCTGCCGCCTTCATGCCT
>JAOXSD010000334.1 GCA_025800205.1 Silicimonas sp.
GGGCGACATCGCCACGCTGGGCATCACCAAACACGCGGCGGAACAGCTGGGTGATGTGGTGTTTGTCGAACAGCAGGACGCAGGCGAAGAATTCGAAAAAGACGGTGAGATCGGCGTGATCGAATCCGTCAAGGCGGCCTCGGAGCTTTACGCCCCGGTTGATGGCGAGATCACCGAGGTCAACGAGGCGCTGGCCGACAATCCCGGCGCGCTGAACGAAGACCCCGAGGGCGAGGCCTGGATCTACAAGATCAAGATCACCGACGCCTCGCAGCTCGAAGATCTGATGGATGAAGCGGGCTATAAAGCCTTCATCGGCTAAGACCTCGCGGCGGGTCTTTCGCAGGTCCGCCCCTTCATCTTTTTCCAAATACTCCCGCCGGAGGCTCCCGCATCTCCGCCGGGCCTGACCTATCCGTGAGGAGCGCACCAATGGCTTTCAAACTGACAGACTACGAAGCCTATGACTTTGCCAACCGCCGCCATATCGGTCCCAGCCCGACCGAGATGCGCGACATGCTCAAGGTGATCGGCTTCAAGACGCTGGACCAGTTGATCGACGCCACCGTCCCGCCGGCGATCCGCCAGTCTGAGCCGCTGGACTGGGGCCCGGCGATGACGGAACGCGATGCGCTGTTCTACATGAAAGAGGTGGCGAGCAAGAACACCGTTCTGACCTCGCTGATCGGTCAGGGCTATTACGGCACCACCACGCCCGCGCCGATCCTGCGCAACATTCTGGAAAACCCGGCCTGGTACACCGCCTACACGCCCTATCAGCCCGAGATCAGCCAGGGCCGCCTCGAAGCTCTCCTGAACTTCCAGACCATGGTCAGCGACCTGACCGGGCTGGATGTGGCCAATGCCTCGCTGCTGGACGAGGCCACAGCCGCGGCCGAGGCGATGGCGATGGCCAAGCGCGGCGGGCGTTCGAAAGCCAACAACGCGGCCTTCTTCGTGGACAAGAACTGCCACCCGCAGACCATCGCGGTGATCAAGACCCGGGCCGAGCCTCTGGGCATCGACGTGCAGGTGGGCGATCCCGACCAACTGGAGGCCGGTGCCGTCTTTGGCGCGATCTTCCAATACCCCGGCACCCACGGCCATGTGCGCGACTTCACCGCCGAGATCGCTGCCCTGCACGAACACAAAGCCATCGCCATTGTCGCCGCCGACATCCTGTCGCTGGCTCTGCTGAAGTCGCCGGGTGAGATGGGCGCGGATATCGCCATCGGCTCGACCCAGCGCTTTGGCGTTCCGATGGGCTATGGCGGCCCGCACGCTGCGTATATGGCAACCACCGACAAGCTGAAGCGCTCGATGCCGGGCCGGATCATCGGTGTCAGCATCGACAGCCGTGGCAACAAGGCCTATCGCCTGTCGCTGCAAACCCGCGAGCAGCATATCCGCCGTGAGAAGGCGAACTCGAACGTCTGCACCGCGCAGGCGCTGCTGGCGGTCATTGCCTCGATGTATGCGGTCTATCACGGCCCTGACGGTATTAAGGCGATCGCACAATCTGTGCACCGCAAAACCTCGCGGCTGGCGACTGGTCTGGAAGAGGCGGGCTTCTCCGTCGAGCCCGAGTTGTTCTTCGACACGATTACGGTCGAAGTTGGTCACCTTCA
>JAOXSD010000005.1 GCA_025800205.1 Silicimonas sp.
AAACGGGGTCCGGCCGGTTTCAAGGCAACAGGGTCAGCCCCGCTTTTTCGGCGCAAGGTAGGTCCATGTCGGCCCGGCTGTCTCGCCCGATCCGTCCGGCAACGGGATGCGCATCAGCTTTTGCGCCAGCGACTTGATCGAATACATCGTCGGAACAAGGTCGCGCAAAGCGGATTTATCCTCGTTGAAGGCGATGTGCAGACCGTCCAGCAAACCGGACCACGCGGCGTTGAACTCGGCCGAGATCGCGGCGATTTCAGGGGCGGCTTCATAGTTCTCTTCACTGGGGTCGTCTTTCATGGGCGAGACCGCGCTCCAATCAACGATCAGGTCATCGCCCGTCGGAGGGTCGGTCACCAGATCATCGGGGCGATAGTAACGGCTGTGCAGGATTTCGTTGAACTTGAAATAGTGCGCGATGTCTTCATGGCCGGCGGGTCCCGGAATGGTGTCTCCGTCGCCCGCTTTGCCACCCAGATCTGCGCCTTCGCCCTCTTCCATGATCTTTTGGATGGCCTCAAAAGCCGCTTTGCGACGTTGCGCGGGGGTGCCGGTGATCTCGACAACTTCACCGCCCGCGCCGAAATAGTCGTCATTGGATATCTGACGCGCGGGGTCGCCG
>JAOXSD010000025.1 GCA_025800205.1 Silicimonas sp.
GGGGCTGATCGACCTTCTGTGCTGGGATCTGAAGTCGAAAGTCGCGGGCCTGCCGCTTCATGTGCTCCTCGGCGGGTCGAAAACCTCGATCCCCGCCTATGCCTCGACCGCAACCTGGACCGATCTCGCCACCTAAGAGCGCAATATCAAGGCCTGCGGTGACGTGGGGTTTGGCGCCTACAAGCTCCATGCCTGGGGGGTGGTGAAGGACGATATCGAGCTCATCCGTGCCCTGCGCCGCTGGGTCGGGCCCGATGCGCCGCTGATGTTCGACGGCTCGGCGGGCTGGGATTATGCCGATGCGCTGGTGGTCGGCCGTGCGCTCGAGGACGAGGGCTATCTCTGGTACGAAGAGCCGATGCGCGAGTTCCACCTCGGCTCCTATGCCAAACTTGCCGACAAGCTCGACATTCCGATCCTTGCCGCCGAGACCTCCGACGGGGTGCATTGGAACGCCGCCAGCTGGATCGAGGCCGGCGCGCTCGACATGACGCGGGTGAGTTTCCACTTCAAGGGCGGCTTCACCGGCTCGATGAAGATCGCCCAGCTTTCGGACAGTTTCGGCATGCGCGCCCAGGTCCATGGCATGGGGCTGGAAAACGCCCAGCTTTGCGGTGCCATCGAGAACAACGATTTCTACGAGCAGATCATCTTTGACGAAGATCACATCCACACCCTGTCGGACATGGGGGCGATCTCGATCATCGACGGCCAGCTCAACATTTCGTCCGAACCGGGCATCGGGCATGTCTTCGACCGCGACCGGCTGGAGGCCACGGCGCTGGCCAAGGCCGTGGTCGACACCCGAAGGGACTGACCAGATGGCACATGTCAAACTCACGGATGTGTGCAAATCCTTCGGGGCCCTTGAGGTGATCCCGGGGGTGGACCTCGAGATCACCCAGGGTGAATTCGTGGTCTTCGTCGGCCCGTCGGGTTCGGGAAAATCCACCATGCTGCGCATTCTGGCGGGGCTTGAGGATGTGACCTCGGGCGCGGTCGAAATCGGCGGGCAGGACGTGACCTATGCCGCCCCATCCGAGCGCGGCATCGCCATGGTGTTCCAATCCTACGCGCTTTATCCGCACAAGTCGGTCTTCGAAAACATCGCTTTCAATCTGCGCTTCAACAAGGTGGCCAAGGTCGAGGTCGAAACCCGGGTGCGGGAAGCGGCGCGCATTCTGAAGCTGACAGATCTTCTCGACCGCAAGCCCAGCCAGCTGTCGGGCGGGCAACGCCAGCGTGTTGCCATTGATCGCGCGATCGTGCGCAACCCGGATGTCTTTCTCTTCGATGAGCCGCTGTCGAACCTCGACGCCGCGCTGCGCGTCGAGATGCGGTTCGAAATCGAACGCCTGCACCGCGAGATCGGTGCGACCATGGTCTACGTGACTCATGACCAGGTCGAAGCCATGACCCTTGCCGACCGGATCGTCGCCTTCGACGACGGCCATATCCAGCAGATCGGCACGCCGCTCGAACTTTATCGCAACCCGTCGAACCTCTTTGTCGCGGGCTTCATCGGCTGGCCGCAGATGAACTTTTTCCCCGGCCGCGTCAGCGGCGTGGGGGTGATCGCGGAACTGGGCACACCGGTGGGCGTGAATGTGGGCGACCGGGATCTGGGCGGATCGAAGGCCCTGACCCTGGGCATTCGGCCGGAGGCTTTGCAGCTGAACGCGCCCGAAAGCGGCGACCGGCTGAGCGTGGCGGGCGAGATCCTGTCGCTCGAGCAATTGGGGCACGTGTCCTATGCCCATGTGGGCTATGGCGATGCGCCGCCTCTGGTGGTGCAGTTGGGGGCCGATGCGCCCCATGGGCGGGGGGACAAGGTGCGCGTGTCGCTCGACCCGCGCGATTTGCATCTTTTCGACGAGGATGGCGCCGCCATCCGATGAACAACTGAGATCTTGGGAGGAGATCAAGATGATGAAGACATGTTTCCTGGCCGGTGCAGCGGTGCTTGCCGCCGGTGCCGTGGCCGCCGACCCGTCAAGCTGACCGTCTGGTCGGACACTGCGCGGATCGAGCCGTTCAAGGCGTTCGACACCGCCCATGACAATGTCGAGCTGGAGATTGTCACCGTGGCTCCGCCCGACCAGGTGGCCAAGCTGCAACTGGCGATGCGCTCGGGCGATGATGTGCCGGACGTGATCTTCATGGCTGAGCTGCAGCAGATCGCCCAACTCTCGACCCGGCGGTCGAACTATCTGATGGATCTGTCGGACAAGGTCGGCGCGGGCGTGGTCGAAAGCTTCCTGCCCAATGCGCTCTCGCCCTGTCAGTCGGGCGATGGCAAGCTTCTTTGCCTGCGCAATGATCTGGCGCATTTCATCGCCTGGTACGATGCGCCCAAGTTCAAGGAACTGGATCTGAACGTGCCGACCACCTGGGAAGAGTTCGAAAAGATCGGTGAAGTCGCCGCCGAGAACGGCATGATCGTCGGCTCCGGCACTCAGCCGACGCCGGTGGTGAACATGCTGATTGCCGGCGGCTGCGAGCCCGGCTTCCTTGTCGAAGGCTCCACCGACACGATCAAGATCGACATGGGCAACGAGGGCTGCCTGGCGGCGGCTGGCATGGTCGACCGGATGCGCGCCAATGGCTCGCTCAGCGCCCATGGGCCGTTCGAGCCGTCCTTTGTCACCGAGGTGAAGGACGGCAAGCTTCTGATGTTCAACGGCCCGACCTGGTTCGGCGAACATGTGATGCGCCCGCTCTATGAGCTGGAACGCGGCATTCTGGCGGCGTCTTCGGCGGTCACCGGAACACCGAGCATCCCGAGGCGGTGGTCGAGCTGATCAGCTGGATGACCACCGACACCGGCTTGCAAGGCGTGGCGACGACCATGCCGGCCCATGCGGAAAGCTCGGCCGTCTGGAAAGACCGCGTGGCGAATGATCCCTGGTATGCGGCGAATGACGTCTATGACAAAATGGAAGCCTCGGCAGTCTATGGTCACCCGGCCTATGGCGGCTATCGCTTCGACATCATGGCGGCCTTTGCCAAGATCGACGGTGCCTCCGACGCCTCCGTGACCGACAAGCTGGCCGATTACGCCGCCGAGATCGAGAACTCGGCCAAGGTGGCCGGCTACAAGATCGCCAATTGATCCGAACCGGGGCGGCCTGCGCGCCGCCCCCTTCCCAGGAAGCAGCATGGCCAAGGCAAAGACCCCCAATTCCGACCCGAAAAAGCGGCGCCGCGATGATCGGTTCTTCGTGCTTGCCATGCTGTCGCCCTACCTGGCACTCCTGATGTTCTTCGGCGTCGCCCCGGTGGCCCATGCGCTGCTGCTCAGCTTCATGGACACGATCGATTGGGTGTTCTGGGGCTTTACCAACTATAAATTCGTCCTCGAAGACTTCCGCCTGACCGAGGCGATCATGAATGTCTTTTCCTATGTGGCGATCTGGCTGACCATGATGGTGGTGGGCATCGCGGGTCTGGCGCTCCTGCTCGACGCCCTGCCGCGCCGCCCGGCCGCGATCCTGCGCACGTCCTTTTTTCTGCCCGGTGCCATCACCTCCTCGGCCATTGTCATCCTTTGGCTGTTCCTCCTTGATCCCGCGGTCAGCCCCTATGGAGGCCTTTTCGAAGCATTGGGATGGGAAAACCGCCGCCAGGTGGTGGGCCATCTCGGTTACCCGCTGGTCTTTGCCCTGATGGCCTATCTCGCCTATTCGGGGGGCTGGATCGTGGTGATCGGCGGCGCGCTCAAGGGCATTTCGGGCGAGGTGATCGAAGCCGCCCGGGTCGATGGCGCGACCGGCGTGCAGATCGCCACGCGGATCAAACTGCCCATGGTCTGGCGTTCGCTCGCCCTGATGGCGATCCTGTCCTTTGCCAATGGCATCCAGATGTTCGTCGAACCGCAATTGATGGCGCTGGCGGGCTCCACCTATTCGCGCCCCGATTGGTCGGTGAACCAGCTCGCCTTCCAATATGCCTTC
This sequence comes from Silicimonas sp., assembly GCA_025800205.1. Taxonomy (GTDB): domain Bacteria; phylum Pseudomonadota; class Alphaproteobacteria; order Rhodobacterales; family Rhodobacteraceae; genus CALKXV01. Next base: position 3,954 of record JAOXSD010000025.1, read on the forward strand.
AACCTGGGCGATTTCGGCGCTTCGGCGGCGATGTCCTCGATGCTTCTGGGCGTGGCGATCTTCATCTCGCTCTGTGTCGTCTTCGGCACCCGCTTCTACAAGATGGACTGAGACATGGCGCAAGGCAGAGCCCCACAGATGACATTCGGCAAGGCGACCGCCTGGGCGATCCTCGGCCTTGCCTTCCTGTTCTATGCCACCCCGATCCTTTGGCTCTTGCTGGCGGCCTTCCGGGATGAGCCGATGCTGTTTTCCTCCGGCCCGTTCTCAATCGGCAGCTTCGAGATGTTCGGCCAGACCTGGACCAACCTCACCACCTACAACGACTTCCAGATCGGACGCTGGGCGCTGAACTCGGCGGTCTACACAATCGGCGGCGTAACCCTGTCGCTGGTCGCGGTCCTGCCGGCAGGCTTCGTGCTCGCCACCTACAATTTCGCCTTCCGCAAGGCGATCCTGGTGCTCACCCTGATCGCCATGATCACCCCGAACACCGTGGTCGCCCTGCCGATCTTTTTGCAGATGCAGGCCTTCGGGCTGAACAACAGCTATATCGGCATGATCATCGCCACGGCGTTTTTCCCCTTCGGCGTCTATCTCGCCTATATCTACTACGCCACTTCGCTGCCCGCTGGGCTGATCGACAGCGCCCGGATCGATGGCGCCTCCCGGTTCGAAGTGTTCACCAAAGTCGCCCTGCCACTTTCGAAACCGCTCATCGCGCTCGTCGCCTTCTTCAGCTTTCTTGCCAATTGGTCGAACTATTTCCTCGCCTTCGTGCTTTTGACCAAGGACGAGCTCTATTCCCTGCCCATCGGGCTGGCGGTGCTGGTGAGTTCGTCGGGCGCCCTTGGCAATGACGTGGCCAGCGACATTCCGATCAACAAACCCGAGGCCATCGTGGCGGCGATCCTGGTGATTCTGCCGGTGCTGGTGCTGTTCCTCGCCTCGCAGAAATATGTCCGTTCCGGAACGCTTTCGGGCGCCGAGAAGGGCTGAAGAGACCACATAGGGAGAGTTCCATGTTCAACGGTCTGGGCGTTGGCCTGCACAACCTGTCGCGCATCTCGAACGCGGAAAGCCGGGCGATCAGCCCGGAGAATTTCGACGGCTCAAAAGGCGGCGGGGGGCGCGCGACCGAGGGCACCGGCACCGTCCATGCCCGCGAATTGGGGCAGGGTTGGAAGGTCTCGCCCTCGGTGGTGATCCCGGCAGGCGAGACCTTTGATCTGGCGCGCATCGAAGGGCAGGGGGCGATCCAGCATTTCTGGATCGTCACCTCCGTGCCGCACCGGCTGCGCAACCTGATCCTGCGGATCTACTGGGATGATCAGACCCATCCGTCGGTGGAAGTGCCCTTGGGGGATTTCTTTGCCAGCGGGTTGCCGGAATATTCCGAGGTCAATTCGATCCCCATCGCGGTCAACCCGGCCTGCGGTTTCAACTCCTATTGGGAAATGCCGTTCCGCAAGGGCGCCCGGGTCACCCTGGAGAACCGCGATGCGGGCGAGGCCATCGTCTATTACCAGATCGACTATGTTCTGACCGAGGTGCCCGAGGACGCGGCCTATTTCCACGCCCAGTTCCGCCGCTCGAACCCGGTGGAGCCGCTGGCGGATCACGTGATCCTCGACGGTGTCACCGGGCAGGGGCAATTCGTCGGCTGCTATCTGGTCTGGGGCGTCAATCACGACCGCTGGTGGGGCGAAGGCGAGGTGAAGTTTTTCATCGACGACGACCGCGACTTTCCCACGATCTGCGGCACCGGCGCCGAGGATTATTTCGGCGGATCCTACAACTGGGATCCCGGCACACCCTATCCGGGCGAGGAAAACCGCTATGTGGCCCATTGTCGTCCGTTCTGTGGTCTGCCCCAGGTCTCGCGTCCCGACGGGGCTTACCGCGCGGTGCAACGCTTCGGCATGTACCGCTGGCACATTCCCGATCCGGTACGGTTCAAGACCGGCTTCAAGGCGACGATCCAGAGCCTTGGCTGGATGCCCGACGAGGATCCCAAGACCCGGCGCTATCTGCACCGGCGCGACGATATCGCCTCGACCGCCTTCTGGTATCAGACCTTGCCCACGACCCCGTTCCCGGACCTGCCGGGCGAGGCCGAGCTGATCCTGTCCTGACCGGCCCGGGCGCCCGGTCAGGCGGTCTGGCTGGGCGCATGGCCGAACCGGGTTTTGAAATCCCGCGAAAACCGGCCCAGATGGCTGTAGCCGCAATCATAGGCGATCTCCGAAACGCTGGCCCGGTTGTGCCGCCGCATCAGGTGAAAGCGCGCCCGGTCCAGCCGCACATCGCGCAGGAACTGGATCGGGGTGACGCCCAGGCTCTTGCGAAACGCGGTCTGCAGGGTGCGCGGATGCACCCCGGCGGCGGCGGCGATATCCTCCAGTCCGAGGTTTTCATGGGCCTGGTCATGGATAAAGGCCACGGCGCGTTTCAGATGCGCCTCCGAACAGCCGGGCCGGGCGGCGGCCAGAAGATGGGAGACATTGCTGGGCTGGTCGCGCAGGAAGCTCAGCGCCAATTGGCGCTCCAGGCTCATCAACGCCAGATCCTGCCCGCCGGGCGACACACGGCCGGTGTCGAAAGCCCGCGCAGCAAACAGCGACAGCGCCCGGATCCGGCGCCCCGGATCACCGGCCAGCGGCACCTTGGGATCAAACCGCACCCGCCCCGGCAGGGCGGCGCCGATCTCCTCGGCCGCCACCCGGTTCAGATACGCCGCATCGATCTGCACCATCAGCTTGCGACAGGCATCGGCCCACACCATCCGCGTCGGCCGGTCCGGGTTCAGCAACGTGCCGCAAAACGGGTTGGCGTCGATCTCCTCACCGCGATGGGCGATCCGTGCGGCACCCTGCAGCGGCAATTGCAGCAGATAGAACGCCCGCAACTCGCCCGGGTTGATCGCCACCTCGGCCCCGTAGCCCAGCACATTGACCGACACCCGCCCGCCGCGCACATGATTATGGACCACATCGATCCTGCGCCCCGACACCAGATCCAGCCGATGGTCGCAATAGCGCCGCGCCACCGCCGCCCGCGCCTCGTCGAGGTCCGGCGAGTGCAGCACGTTGAAGCGTCGCAGCAAGGCATCGTGATGTCCCATGCCTGAGGTTTGCGCAGCGGGCCCGATATTTCAAGCCTAAAGCTTTTTCGACTCGCAAAGTGGATAAGGCCCGGCGGCGCCTCTGGTGCAGACTTTGCCGATAACAACAGCGAGGTCATGAAAATGGAACTTGGTATCACCCCCAGCGACGGGCATGTGGGCGAACGCGCCTGGAATGTGGTCGGCCATGTCTACACGCCGAAACTGCACAGCCCCAACGCCTTCATCTGGCATGCCCAGATCCCCGATGGCACCTTCGTGCCGCCCCATATCCATCCCACCCAGGACGAATGGATCGTCATGCTGACCGGCAATCTGGAGGTCGAGTTCGGCCATGACGAGGGCAATGTGACTACCCACAAGGCCGGGCCGGGTGATCTGATCCGGATGCCGATGGGCAAATCCCATGGGATCTTCAACCGCTCGGGCGCGGAGGCCACCTGCGTCTTCGGCGTCGCCCCCGCGCGCAAGCTTTTCGATCTCTTCGGCGCCCTCGACGGCGTGACCGACCCCGAAGAACTGGTCCGGCTCTCGGCGCTTCACGAGGTCGACTTCCTGCCGCCCCCGCCGGATGCCGGTTGAGGAGACGCGCAGATGGTCAATCGCAAGAAAGTGGCCGTGATCGGCGGCGGGGTCTCGGGCCTTGCCGCCGCCAAGGCCTTTGACGAACGGGGTCACCGGGTGGTGGGCTTTGAACGGAGCCATGATTTCGGCGGGGTCTGGGAGCTCAGCCGGTCCTATCCGGGGGTGCAGACCCAATCGCCCAAGGCGCTTTACTGCTACACCGATCACCCGATGCCGGAGGAGTATCCGGAATGGCCAAAGGGGCCCCAAGTCTATGACTACCTCCACTCCTATGCCACGAAGCACAATCTGCAGCGGCTCTTCCGGCTCAACACCAATGTGGCTGCGATGGAACGCCGCGCCGATGGTCAGCCCGGCTGGACCCTGACCCTGGAAGCAGGCAGCCACAGATGGCGCGAGGATTTCGATTTCGTCGCCATCGGCACCGGGCAGTTTTCGGAAAAGAATATCATCAGCCACCCCGGCCAGGACGGGTTCGAGGCGGCCGGTGGTCAGGTCATGCATTCCTCGGAATACACCGACCCATCGATGATCAGGGGCAAGCGCGTGGTGGTGCTGGGCGGGTCGAAATCCGCCACCGACATCGCGGTGAACGCCGCCGAGAACGGCGCCGCTTCGGTCCATTGGGTCTATCTGGAGCCAGTCTGGCGCATTCCCTATTTCGTCGGCGGCATCAACTTCAAGCGGCTGCTCTACATGCGCGCCCAGGAACAGCAGTTCAACACCTGGGGCAAATCGCCGTTCCAGCGGGTGATCGCCGCCCTGTTGAAGCCGCTTGTCTGGGCCAATTTCCGCGGCCTCGAAACCCTGCTGAAAACCCAGTTGAAGCTGAAGAAATACAACATGGTCCCCGATGTGCCGATCGAAAAGGACGTCTCCTGTTCGGTGCCGATCGTCACGCCGGGCCTGTTCGAAGGGCTGAAATCGGGCAAGATCAAGAACATCCAGGGCACGATCGACCGCTATGATGCCAAGACCGTTCACATGACCGGCGGCGAAAAGGTCGAAGCGGATGTGTCGATCCTGGCGGTGGGCTGGAAACTGGGCGTGCCCTATCTGCCGCAGGAACATCTCGACAAGCTCATCGAAAGCGACGGCCAGTATCGGGTCTATCGCCTCTCGGTGAACCCGGATCTGCCGGATATGGGATTTGTCGGTTTCAACTCGTCCTTCTGCACCGTGCTCTCGGCCGAGATGATCGCAAACTGGCTGGTCCGCTATGCCGATGGGCAACTGGCCGATCAGCCGACCGAGGCGCAGATGAACGACAATATCGAGATGATGCTGAACTGGAAACGCAACGAACGCCCGGCCGCCCAGATCTATGGCGGGCTTTGCTCGGCGCCGTTCCATTTCAAGCATTTCGACGAATTGCTGACCGACATGGGAGCGCGGAAATCCAAACGCAGCAACCCGCTGGCCGAACAATTCAGCTATCCTGACCACAGGGCCTACGGCGAATTCCTCGCCTCCTGCCCGCAATATCAGGCCGGATGATCCGGCGCCGCGTCCGGCGTCGGGCGCGGCACATCAAAAGGGAGAGAGACCATGACAGAGCTCGAAGGCGGCATCACCCGCGACGGCGAAGGCACCAAGCTGAACATCCTCGGGCAGACCTATTACCTCAAGGCCTGGTGCGAAACGACCTTCGCCTTCGAGACCAATTCCGAACCGGGCCAGCATGTGCCGGTGCATATCCATCCGACCCAGGACGAATTCATTCTGGTGCAGGAGGGCGAGCTGGACCTGAAACTCGACGGGGTCTGGAGCAAGGCGAGGGCGGGCGATCTGGTCCGCATGCCCAAGGGGGTGCCGCACGGCTATTTCAACAAATCCGACAAACCCGCCCGCGCGCTGTTCTGGGTCTCGCCCGCCGGCAAGCTGAAGGAGCTGTTCGAGGAGCTCCACGACATGACAGATGTGGAAGCGGTGGTCAAAATCTCCACCGAACATGACGTCGACTTCCTGCCACCCGAGGCGAACGCATGACCCCACGCGACTGGGACCAGGCCTATGACAACATGTCCCATGTCGCGGGCTCCGCGGCCCTGCCGGCCCATTGGGCGGCAGAGGCCGCGGCCTATCGCGCCGGTGGCGTCTCGGTCGAAGAGGACATTCCCTACGGGGCGGGCGAGCGCCAGAAACTCGACATCGTCTGGCCCGAGGGCACGCCCCGGGGGCTCGCGGTCTTCGTCCATGGCGGCTACTGGATGCGGCTTTACAAATCCGACTGGACCCAGTTCGCCGAAGGTGCCCGCGCGCGCGGCTGGGCCGTGGCCATCCCCGGCTACACGCTGGCGCCCGAGGCACGGATCGCGCAGATCACCTGCGAAATCCGGGATGCGGTGGATTGCGCCGCCGGGCGCGTGGCGGGCCCAATCCGCCTTGCGGGCCATTCGGCCGGCGGGCATCTGGTCAGCCGTCTGGTCTGCGAGGACGTGACCCCCGATTGCGCCGACCGGATCGACCATGTGCTGTCGGTCAGCGGTCTCCATGACCTGCGCCCGCTCCGGCGCACCCGGATGAATGACACGCTCCGTCTCGATGCGGCGGAGGCGCGCGCCGAAAGCCCCGCCCTCTGCACGCCCCGTCCCGGCACCCGCCTGACCGCCTGGGCCGGCGGCGGCGAACGGCCCGAATTCATCCGTCAGGCGCAGGCGCTCGATCAGATCTGGGGTGGCTTCGACACCCGGACCCGCGCCCATGTGGATGGCCTCCATCACCATTTCTCGGTGATCGAGGGGCTGAAAGACCCCGCCAGCCAGATCACGCAAGCCTTTGTCGGGACCGCCCCCTAGACCGGCAGAAAGATCACCGCCAGCCCGCCTGCGCAGAAGGCCAGGGTCGACCAGACCCGGCCCATGGCGATCAGCCCGTAGGAGATCAGGCCGAGCCCGAGCGCCACCCGCAGAAAGGCCAGCGCCGAAAGGGCCGGGGCCTCGGCGAGGCGGATCAGATCGGGATTGGCCACCATGCCCAGCGGGATCACGTAAAGTCCCACGCCAAGCGCCATCGCCGTGGTCGCCACCCGCAGCCAGTTCTCCTGCACCATGCCCGAGGCGATGAACACCGCGCCACAGACCGGCGGCGTGATGGTGGACAAAAGCGCGTACCAGAAGACGAAGAGATGGGCCTGCAGCGGATCAAGACCAAGCTGGATCAGGGCGGGACCGGCCACCGAGACGCAGATCACATAGGCCGCCGTGGTCGGCACCTCCATGCCAAGCACGAGGCAGGCCAGCGCCGTGAGCAGCAACGCAGGCCAGAGCATGCCGCCCGCGCCCGACAGGATCAGCGAGGTGATCTTGACCCCGAGCCCGGTGACCGAAAGCACGCCAATGATGATCGAGGCGCAAAGAATGATCGCCGCGATCAGCGCCACCTGGCGGGCGGCTGTCAGCAGTGCGGTTTCGATCCGGGACCAGATGGCGCGGGGGGCCAGCGTCAGGGAGCGGTCGATGAACAGCAGCGCGGCGGCGGCGCCGATGGCGAGGCACGCGGCATATTGCGGTGTGACGCCAAGGCCGAACATCCCCCAGAGCAGCACGGCGAAGGGGACGAGGAAAAAGGCCGAGGTGATCGCCACATCCTTCAGCCCCGGCTGGTCTGCCGCATCGATGCGCTTGAGTTCGGTGTGGCTGGCATAGGCATTGATGCCAATCCAGACCGCGAAGAAATAGAGCAGCGCGGGCAGGGCGGCGGCGGCCATGATGCCGGTGTAGGGCACGCCGGTGAGTTCCACCATGACGAAAGCGCCGGCCCCCATCAGGGGCGGCATGATCTGCCCGCCCGAGGAGGCCACCGCCTCCACCGCGCCGGCAAAGCGTTTCGGATAGCCAAGCCGCGTCATCGCAGGCAGGGTGACCGCGCCGGTGGAGGCGACATTGGCCGAGGCGGACCCCGAGATCGAGCCGAAGAGCGCCGAGGAGATCACCGAAACCTTGGCCGCCCCGCCCTTGAGCCGCCCGGCGGCGGCGGCCGCCACATTCATGAACCCCTGACCGGCCTCGCCTGCGTTCAGCACGGCGCCGAAAATGACGAAAATCGCCACCACGCCCACGGAAACGGCGGTCAGCGTGCCCCAGATCCCGCCCTCGGCAATGGTCATCGTGCCCAGAAAGCTTTTCAGCGGCGTGCCCGAATGGCCGAATTCGCCCGGGATATGCTGGCCGAACAGCGCATAGGCCAGGGCAAGTGCTGCCACCACGGGCAGGGGCCAGCCGATGGCCCGGCGCGCCGCTTCGAGCACGCAGACCAGCAGCACCACGGCCACCGCAATCTGGAAATCGCCTTCAAGGAACCCGTATTGATCGCCCAAAGCATCATGGTTCCAGGCGATCCAGAGCGCAGCCGCCATGCCAAGTGTCGCCAGTACCGCGCCCGAGATCACCTGCCAGCGCCCGCGCGCGGGGAAAAGAAAGATCCACGGCAGCACCAGCGCCATGTGCAAGGGGCGCGACACCAGGTTCGGCACCAGCCCCCAGAAGATCAGGCCGATGTGATAGGCGACCAACAGGGCGGCCAGGCCCAGCCAGAGCGGTTTCCAGCGCGGGGGGAGGTCATCTTGCAGCATCGGAGATCCCATGAAAAAGGCCGGGCCCCCATGGCCCGGCCTGTGCTCAAAAAGCGCGGGCTTACATCTGCCCGTCGGTCAGCGCCATGCCGGCTTCCTTGTAGAAGCGGATCGCGCCGGGATGGATCTTGCCTTCGATATTGCCCATCAGGCTTTCATCGACCCCGTTCCACCAGGGCGCTGCATCCCCCATGGCCGCCTTGCCGTCCCAGAAGGTCTTGGTCAGCGCATAGGCGGTGTCGTCATCCATCTTGGTGGTCGCATAGGCCACCACCGGCAGGGAGGTGGTGACAATATCGCTCTCCTGTCCGGCATAGGTGCCCGCCGGAATGGTGAGCCGGGCGCGCTTGGTCTCTGTGATCTGATCGTCGCTCAGCGACAGCACGGTAACGCCGGTGGAGGCGGCCGCTTCGATCACATTCGGCGCCGGATAGGAGCCGGCGGTGACGAACGCGTCGATCTGGCCGTTCTTGAGCGCGGGAACCGCGTTCGACAGCTCCACCTCGGCCAGGGTCACCTTGCCTTCGAGCCCGAAGAGCTTGAGATATTTCTCGCCCTCGCGCGCCCCGAAGGAGCCCTTGCCCAGCAGCACGGTCTTGCCTTCGAGTTCGGCAAAGCTGGTGATGCCGGCATCGGCGCGGGTGACGAAATGCATGGTCAGCGACGGGATCGGGAAGAGGGCACGGATCTCGTCAAAGGCCGGGTCGCCCTTGCTTTCGAACATCGCCTTGCCGCCCTTGGCCAGCCGCACCAGCGCAGGCGGCGTGGTGAAGACGTAGTCGCCGCCGCGCGCCTTCACTTCCATCACGTTCTGCACCGAGCCCTGGCTTTCCTCGACGGTCACCACGATGCCCGAACCCGCCTTCATCGCCTCGGCGATCTGCACCGCCATCTGGTAGTAGGACGAGGTGGATTTCGCCGATTTGTAGGTCACCCGGGTTTCCGCGACGGATGTGGTGGCGGCCAGCGCCAGCATCATGGCAGCCCCCGCCAGGTATTTGATGGGTTTCATGAATTTTCCCTCCCTTTTTGTTTGGTCACATCGGAACATGGCCGTTTTATGCACCGGAACGGAAGGGGGGGAAAGCCGCCTCTGCACCGGCGTCAGGCGGGGATCACCCGGACGGCACCGGAGACCCGGATGCCTTCGCCTGGCGTCGCACCGATCTCGGCCCGCAAAAGCGACCGCGCGCCCATGTCTTCGCCCTGGATGATGTCGATGGCGCCGCCATGGGGCCAGCCGAAATCGCGCAGATAGCCCGAAAGCGCCGCGGCCGCCGCCCCGGTGGCCGGATCCTCGATCACCCCGCCAATGGCAAAGGCGTTGCGGCTGTGGAACCGGCGCGGCGTCTCGGCCCAGAGAAGGTTGATCGTCGCCAATCCGTGACGCGCCATCAGCGCCGCCCCTTCGGCCAGATCATAGGCCATCTGCGCCAGCGTCTCCCGGCGGGTCAGCAGCAGGATCAGATGGTCATTGCCGGCATGGGCCAGACCGGGCGGCAGGGCCGGGTCGAGCGCCTCTTCCGTCAGACCGAACAGCGCCAGCGCTTCGGTGACCAGCGCGAGTTCGGCGGGCCTGCTGCGGGTGGGCGGCGAGGTGACAATGGCCCGGGCGTCGGCCCCTCCGCCGCGCGCCTCGACCGAAATCGGCCCGTCGTTCAGGCGCAGCGAGAACCGCCCCGCACCTTCGCGCCCGGCCAGAACCGCGCCAAGGGCCACGGTGGCGTGACCGCAAAACGCCACCTCCACCTCGGGCGAGAAATAGCGCACCCGCCAGCCGTCCGCCTCGGGGGCGGCAAACACGGTTTCCGAATAGCCGACCTCCCTCGCGATGCGCTGCATTTCAGCCTCGGCCGGCATTGCGTCGCGCACCACCACCCCGGCCGGGTTGCCCCCTTCGGCGCCATCGGCAAAGGCGGCGATCCGCTGAATGTCATCTGAGGTCATGGGCCATCTCTCCTGTCGGTATCCTGTCTGTTCCATACGAATATGTATGGGGAAGGCCCCGGCGATCTCCCGCCGGGGCGCGGGGGTCACCTGGTGATCCGGGCGAGGAAATCCTGCATCTCACCGGCAATCACATCGCCATATTCCTCCAGCGCGAAATGGCCGGTGTCGAGCAGGTGGAACTCCACATCGGTCAGATCCTGACGATAGGGATGGGCGCCCTCGGCGGGGAAGATATGGTCATTCTTGCCCCAGACGATCAGCGCGGGCGGCTGGTGTTCGCGAAACAGCGCCTGCCATTTCGGATATTCGCCGACATTGGTGCCGTAATCGAGGAACATCTCAAGCTGCACCTCCTGATTGCCGGGCCGGTCGAGCAGATATTGCACATGCCAGAAATTGTCCGGATTGACCGTGCTCACATCACCGACCCCATGGGTGAACTGCCATTTGGTGGCCTCCAGCGTCAGAAACCCGCGCAGCGCATCGCCATTGGCCACACTCGGATCGGCCCAATAGGCCTTGATCGGATCCCAGAAGTCGCGCAGCCCTTCGTCATAGGCATTGCCGTTCTGGATGATGAAACCGGTGATCCGCTCGGGGTGCTCGGCAAACATCCGGAAGCCGATGGGGGCGCCGTAATCCATCAGATAGACGGCATAATCTTCCACCCCCTTGGCGTCGATCAGTTGCGTCACCACCTCGGCGGCATTGGCGAAACTGTAGTCATGGCTCTCCGCGGGCGGCATGGCGGAGGCGCCGAACCCCGGGAAATCAGGGGCGATGACGTGATAGTCCTGGGCCAGAACCGGGATCAATTCCCGGAACATATGCGACGAGGTGGGAAACCCGTGCAAAAGCAGCACCGTGGGGTTTTCCGGGTTGCCCGCCTCGCGATAGGCGATGTCGAGCCCGTCGATCTCCATCACGGCCATATGGACCGAAAACGGGTTTGGCGCGGCGGCGGCACTCTGCGGCATAGTCACCGGCAAAAGCACGGCACCGGCCAGAAATGCCAGGGTGGAGGCGGAGAGAAGTTCGTTTTTCATCAATCTGTTCCTTTTCAATGGGTCGGGAGAGCACCGGCGGGAAGCGCGCGGCGCAGGGCAAGGGTTTCGGCCTTCAAGACCTCGTTTTCGCGCTGAAGGCGGGCCAGCGCATCATGGGCTTCCTCCACCGTGTAGCGGCGGGGAATGTGGCGCGGGCAATTCCAGTCGATGGCCGCCACATGGATCATCACGACCCGTTCGGCCGGGGTGCCATCGGGAGCCTCTGCGCCCTCGCCCTCATGGGTCACCGCATGACCCCAGATCTTCAGCCGCCGGGCATTGGGGTAATCCATCAGGATCAGCGAAATCCGGTCGTTGCCATCGAGATTGCCCGTGGAAAGATACTGCCGGTTCCCGCGCAGATCCGCATAGGCAATGGTGCGATCATCGATCACCCGCAGAAAGCCGGGGGTGCCGCCGCGAAACTGCACATAGGGCCATCCGGTTTCCGAAACCGTCGCCTGATAGAAGCCGTCGCGTTCTTCGATGAAGGCGCGCTCGGCCTCGCCCAGACGGTCCCCGCCCTGACGATCCTCCTCCAGAAAGGCGGCATAGCGGCCTGAGCCCAGACGATCCTGCCGGGCCCGGACGGCCGGTGTGAAAGCAATGTCAGCAAAGGCGAGAGCCATGGCACCGCTCCTTTGCATCCTGTGAATACGGCGCCGCCCGCCGCGGGCTGTGTGATCGGGTCATCTGCTTCATCCCAAGGTTAACTGATCGGTGCATGTAAGCTGTACTGATCAGTCAATGTTTGCAATCCATTTTTTGTGATGAATCCCATCACCGCCCCGGTTTCATCCGAGGAAACACAGAGTAAGCCGCCGATCACAAATGGTTTTCTTGACGTTTTCTGGCGCGATAAATATTTACAGATCAGTCAATGTGAGGTGCGCCATGAGCCGGAACAAACGCGATGAGTTGATTCGCAATGCGCTCAAGATCTTCTACCGCAACGGGTTCAACGCCACGGGGATGGATCTCGTGGCGAAGGAAACCGGCGTGTCGAAAACCTCGATCTACAACCATTTCCGCACCAAGGACGAACTGATCCTCGCGGTGCTGCGCCTGCGCGACGAGGATTTCCGCAACTGGCTGTTTCGCCGGATGGAAGACCTCGCGGATACGCCCCAAGGCCAGCTTCTGGCGATGTTCGACGCACTTGAGGAATGGTTCGCCGAGGACGGCTATCAGGGCTGCATGTTCGTCAAGGCCAGCGCCGAGTTTCAGGATGCGGAAAACGCCATCAACCGCCAATCCTACGCCCACAAGGTGCTGCTCGAAGACCACCTCACGCGCCTCACCGAAGCGGCCGGATGTGACGCCCCCCGCGCGCTCGCCCGGCAATTGCTGATCCTCAAGGAAGGCGCCATCGTGCTGGCGGCCATGTCCCATGACAAGGCACCGGCCCGGGAAGCGAAATCCGTCGCTCAGCAACTCTTGTCAGGGGCTTAACCCTAGGTCCGCCAGTCCAGCACCCGGCGCTCCACTGCCCCGATCAGCGCCGACACCGCGACCCCCAGGATCGACAGGATCGCCACGCCCACGAACAACCGCTCCAGATCGTAAAGCGACCCGGCTTCCAGAATATAGGCACCAATCCCGTATTCCGCCCCCAGCATTTCAGCGGCGACCAAGAGGATGATCGCGATGGCAAGGCTGATGCGCAGCCCCGACAGAATGCCCGGCATCGCCCCCGGCAACACGATCTTGCGTACGATCGACCACCAGGAAAGGCCGAAACTCTGCCCCATGCGGATCAGGCTGCGGTCCACATTGTCGACCGCCCCATAGGTGGCGACCACGGTCGGGGTGAAGGTGCCAAAGGCGATCAGCGCGTATTTCGACCCTTCACCAATGCCGAACCAGATCACGAAGAGCGGCAAAAGTGCGATCTTCGGGATCGGGAAAATGGCGGCCACCAGAGGCACGAGGCCGGAGCGGATATAGGAGAAAAGACCGATCAGCACGCCGACACTGATGCCAAGGCTGGTGCCGATGGCCGCCCCCACGATCAGCCGCGAGAGCGAGGGCCCGAGATGTTTGAACAGCTGCCCGCTTTCATAAAGCCCGATGAAAGTGGCCAGCACATCCGAAGGTTTCGGCAGCGTCAGCGCCGAAATCCAGCCCGCCCGCGTGCCCCATTCGGCGATCAGGATCAGCGCAGCGAAAACCATGACACCGACCCAGCGGTGCATGCGGGGCGCAAAGCCGCCGCCGCGAAAGGCAACTTTGCGGCTCTTCAGCGAAGGGGCAGTGTCAGACATGGATCAGCTCCGCATCGGCGGCGCGGGCTTCGTCGCGCATCAGGGTCCAGAGGTGTTTCTGTTTCGCGTCCAGATCGGCATTTCCGAAATCCCGCTCCGACAGCGGCATGTCGATCTCCACGATCTCGCGGATCTGGCCGGGACGCCGCGACAGCACCACGACCCGATGGCCAAGCCGCACCGCCTCCGCCAGGTTGTGGGTGACATAGACGGCGGTGAAGGGCTGGCGCGACCACAGATCGACCAGATCATCCATCAGAAGCTCGCGGGTCTGGCTGTCGAGCGCCGAAAGCGGTTCGTCCATCAGCATGACGGCGGGGTTCACCGCCAGCGCACGGGCGATGGCGACCCGCTGTTTCATCCCACCCGAAAGCTGTTTGGGCAGGGCGCGGGCAAATTCGGTCAGCTTGGTGCGGGCCAGCACCCCGTCGACGATCTCCTGCGCCGCAGCCCCCCGGATCCCGTGGTCCTCCAGCACCAGCGAGATATTGCCCGCCACACTTCGCCAGGGCAGCAGCGCGAAATCCTGAAAGATGTAGGTCAGTGGATTGAGACACCCCCGGGGCGGCTCGCCCAGTTGCAGCACCTCACCCCGTGCGGGGCGTTCGAGCCCGCCGATGAAGCGCAAAAGCGTGGACTTGCCGCAGCCCGACGGGCCCACGATGCACACGATCTGGCCCTGCGGAATATCAAGGCTGATATCGCGCAGCACCTCGACCGCGTCATAGCTGTGGCCGATGCCGTCGAGCCGAATTTCCATGACATCCCCGTGGGTTGCGGTGGGGGAGGCGGGCCTCCCCCAAGATGGCGATCAGCCGATGGTCTTCACATAGGAGGTGTCGACCAACTGCTCGAGCATGATGTCGGCATCGACCAGACCTTCGGACTGGAACCAGCTGAGCTGATCCTGGATCGAGGCCACATTGAGCGCCGCCCCGGCGTTCAGCCGCATGGTGCCATTGATGATCGAAGGTGCGGCTTTCTCGCGCGGCCGGTCGGTGTAGACGTATTTGTGGATCAGGTCGACCATGGCGTCCTGATCGGCTGTGCCGTCGATCATCGCGGCGGCATAATCATCGACACCCTTGGAGAAGCCGGCAAGGAAGCTTTCGGTCAACCCGCGCTCATCGGCGGCGTTTTTGGCCGAGGTGAAGACGGTCGTGACCTGATAGTTCGGGATGTAATCCGAGACATTGGCGACCATGTGCCAGGCCCCGGCCTTGGCCAGCGGTTTGGCGATATGGGGCACGATGGACCAGCCGTCGACCTGACCGGATTTCATCGCACCGATGATCGCGCCGACCTTCTGCAGGGGCGTGAAGGACAGGTTGATGCCTTCCGCCTGGGCCATTTTCGAGCCCATGTAATGGAAGGACGACCCGGCCTGGGTCACGGCGTATTTCTTGCCGTCGAGATCCTTCAGCGTCTTGATCCCCGCCTGATAGGAAGCGTCCGAGATCAGGTATTTCTGGCCGTCAATGCCTTCTTCTTCGGACAATGCGCCGCCGATGACCTTGATCGCGCCCTTCTGCGCCAGGCTGATCAACCCGCCCGAGACGGCGGTGACGGCGTAATCCACATCCCCCGAAGCGATGGCGACGGCCATGGGCTGCGCGGCCTGGAAGAATTCGAATTCCACATCGAGCCCGGCCTCGGCGAAATAACCCCGTTCGGCGGCGATGAAGCTGCCGGAATGGGAGGTGAAGCGGAGCGCGCCGACCTTCACCTTCTTGGTCATGGCAAGCGCCGGGGCGGCGAGCGCGCTGGCGGCGGCGGTGCTGCCCATCAGGGCCAGGGCCTTGCGGCGGTTGAGTGTGATCATGATGTCCTCCCTCGGATGTGATCAGAATCTATAGTCGCGTCTCCGCCTCGATCGAGGCCTCAAGCACAGCAAGCGCGCGAGCCGTATCCCGGGCCAGCACGGCGTCAAGCAGGGCCTGTTGCTGATCCCGGCGGGCGCCGAAATCCAGCCGACCCTCGCGCAGCAGCGCCAGACGGAAATAGCGCGATTGGTTGAAAATCCGCGCCTGGGTTTCCACCAGGCGCGGACTGTCGCAGGCGGAGACGATGGCGGCGGAAAAGACGCGGCAAGCCTCGTCCCATTCCAGCGCCAAAAGGTCGTCCGTCCCCGCCTGCAGCGCGTCTTCGGCTTTGCGGAGCCGGTGGTGCGCGGCAATGATCCGGCCTTCCCAGTCCACATCGCCGCGGGTGATGGCGCGCGTAAGTGCAAGTTTTTCCAGCTCAATCCGCAACATCCGGATATCGCACAAATCCTCTTCGGTGGCCGAGGTCACCCGAAACCCCCGCTGGGCCACCGCCTCGACCAGCCCCTCGACTTCCAGCTTGCGCAGGGTCTCGCGCATGGAATGGTTGGAGCCGCCATAAAGGCTGCGCAGCTCGGTCAGCTTGAGCTTCTGATCCGGGCGCAGCTTGCCAAAGGCAATGTCACGGCGCAGGGCCGACGCCAGCATGTCGACCACGGTGGTGTCTTCGGCGATCTGTCGACCAAACAGCATTCTGTTCCCGATTCCGAAAAATGTTGGACGATTTAGGGCCGGCGAGCCCCACGTGTCAAGCCGACCGCCCATGCTCCACCGGCCGGTTGACCGGACCCAGGGCCTCCCGACCCCCCGAACTTTGTCATTTGAGGCAAACCCGCAACCCTGGCCGCCAAGCTCCGCGCGCATCAACTCAACCTTAACGTATCTCTGCCAGCGTCCTCCGAACAGGACGTTGCAGGATGGATATCGATGACATCTCGTTTGACTGTACTTGCCTTCCTTGTCTTTTCTGCCGTGCTGATCGGCCCTGTGCGGGTCGGGCCGGACACCCATCTTTCCAGAACCTCTGATGCGGCCGCCTGATGCGCAGAGCATGGCACGGGTCGTTTCCTGATCAGCCATGGGGCGACACGGTCCTGCGGTTCTGCGGGGACGGGCATGCGGCGCGCCAGGCACAGGGACACGGAATGTGATGTCGTCAAGTTTCTGGCGAAACCGCTTGGGCAAACGGATCGTCTCGTTGATGATCCTCGCCTCCGCCCTTCTGTCCGTGATCACCGCGGCCGCACAGCTCTATTTCGCCTATGAACGGGACCGCGGCCGGGCGTTGAACACGTTCTCGATCATCCAGAACAGTCTGCTTGACGGGCTGGAAGGCGCGCTTTGGGAATTCAATTTCTCACAGGTCGAGATCCTTCTGGACGGAATGATGGCCAAAAGCGATGTCGCCTATCTCAACCTCACCACCCTGCAGAACCAGATCTGGGAGCTTGGGGAACAGACGTCCGCCCCGCTGACCTTCCGGGAGTTCGAACTCAAATTTGCCAACCCGAACGGTGACCAGGTTCTGCTGGGCACCCTGAACGTCGGCATCTCGCTCGAAGCGGTCTATGCCCGTCTCTGGGGCCAGTTCTGGACCCTGCTGTTGTCGAATTTCGCCAAGACCATGGTGGCTTCCGTGATCATGCTGTTGATCTTCGACCGCCTGGCCGCGCGCCACCTGCGTGCCATCCTGGAACAGGTGGGTGCCGGTTGGCTCGCGGGCAAAAGGCCAATGCGCCTTGAACGCCCGCCGGACCGGGCGCCCGACGAGTTGGATGATCTGGTCGCCGCCCTGAACACCGCCTGGGAAGCCACCCGCGACGCCCATGCGGATCTGGAACGCAAGCTGACGGAAATCTCGGACATGAACGACATGCTGAAGGATGCCGAACGCGAGCAGGCGGAATTCACATTTGCAATCTCCCATGATCTGAAATCCCCCACCAACACGATCCGGATGCTGGCAGGCGAATTGCGCGACTCCCTGGAAGACTCTCCCTCCGAAGACGCCGAAGAAATCCTTGATGACATCGACAAGACAACCCTGCGGATGATCCAGCTGGTCGAGGGCATTCTGGCCTATTCCCGCACCATGGATGAGACGCTTGACGTCGAGGAGGTGGATCTCAACGGCGAAATCTCGGAAATTCTGCGCGACATTTCAGGCGATATCGTTCGGGTCGAGGCGGAGGTCGAAGTGGCCCCCCTGCCACCAATACGGGCCAATCGCATGCAGATGCGGATGCTGATGCAAAACCTGATTTCCAACGGCATCAAGTTCCGCGACCCGAACCGCAAACCGAAAGTCGAGGTGACCGGAAGCCATCAGGCCGAAGATGGCACGATCCGGATTTCAGTTCGCGACAACGGGATCGGCATCGCGCGGGAACATTTCGACAAGATCTTCGGCTTGTTCCAGCGCCTGCATACACGCACCGCCTATCAGGGCTCCGGGATCGGTCTCGCCGTCTGCCAGCGGATCGTGACCAACCATGACGGCCGCCTCGAACTCGATTCCGAAGAGGGCGCCGGCAGCACCTTTACCATCGTCCTGCCCAACCAGGCCGACAGTGAAACCGGCGCGGTCGCCTGACAACCCGCCCCACCGCCAGCACGCAAGGCCCCGGCTGCACCTTACAAATTCGTAAGCTCCCTGAGAGGCCACCCGCAGGTTCGGGCTTCATATGGATCCTGCCCAGGACAGGAGACATGCGATGGAACGCCCGAAGCTCTCGATCATCATCATCACCCTGAACGAAGAACAGCGCCTGCCACGTCTGCTCGGTGATCTTGCACGGCAGGGACGACAGGATTTCGAAATCCTCCATGTGGACAGCCAAAGCGACGACGGCACCGTGGCGGTCTCAAAGACCATGGCGCCGCGCTTCGCATCCTATCGGATCATCGAAATGGATGGGCGCGGGGTCAGCCGCGGGCGCAACACCGGGGCCGCCGCGGCCTGCGCCGAACGGCTGCTGTTTCTGGATGCCGACACCCGGCTGGCCCCGGATTTCCTCGAAAACGCCATGGCCGAACTCGACACCGGAGGCTGCGATCTCGGCATCGTCCAGATGTCCGCCGAAGGCCTGCCGCCGCAGTACCGCCTTGGCTATGGCGCCTTCAATCTCGGCATCCGCCTGACCGCCCGTGTCTTTCCCACGGCAATCGGCGCCTGCCTTTTCTCCACCCGCCGCCTGCATGATCGGATCGGCGGCTTCGACACCCGGCTCAGCCTCTGCGAAGACTGCAATTACGCCCTCAAGGCCTTCCGCTGCAATGCGGCCCGGCTGGCAGTTCTGAAAACCCGCTTCGCCTTTGATCCCAGACGGCTGCAACAGGACGGATTTGCCGCCACGGGCCTGACCTATCTGCGTGCCAATCTGCGCCGGTTTGTCCGGGGCGAGCTCTATCATCAGGAAATCCCCTACAGCTTCGGCCACTACAGCTGAGGCCGGGCGGATGGCAGAGTATCTCCTGGCCCTGGACAGCCCGCTGACCCTGATGATCCTGGCGCTGATCGCCTTTTTCGACGCCGTCATCGGCATTGGCATCGTCGTTGTCGGCGAAATCGCCTTCCTCACCGCAGGTGCCGGGCTGTCCGCCCAGGGCGACTGGCGCCCGGTGCTGGTCGTGCTGATGGCGGCCTGGGCCGGAGATCTGACAAGCTTCCTCCTTGGACGGCGGTTCGGCGCGCGATTGATCCTGCGCCAGTTGCACCGAGCCAAACGGCGCCGGTTGTGGCGCCGGGCAAAGGGCGCGCTCACAACCCACGGCGCCGGTTTTGTCATCGCCGCCCGCCTGCTCGGCCCGGTGTCCTGGGTAACCCCTTTTCTGGCCGGTGCTCTCGGGATGCGCCCGGGCATCTTTGCCCCCGCCTCCGCCCTGGGCGTCGCCATCGGCGCCGGTCTGTTCGTGCTCTACGGCGCCCTCGGACATCAGATTCTCGGCCAGATCTGGCCATTTCTCGCCGATCACCTCGTCCTGCTCGGCCTCGGCCTGACCATGGCGGCTGGCGCCGGTCTCGCCTGGCGACGCGGCCGCGGCGGCCCCTGGCGCAAGGCGCTGAAATCCGGATGCACCGCCCTGGCCATCTTCCTCGCCTCGAACTTCGGCTATTTTTTCGTGCTCGACATTCACGCCGCAAAAGCCGCGCCCGGTGCAGCGCTGAGCGACATCTGCCATGCCGCCGACGGCCCGTTTCAGGCCAGCGCCGGAGAAACCTCCCTGCACCTGCCGCAACCGGTGAATGTCATTCTCTATTCCGCCGGCTCGGGCGCGGATCTGATGGGCAGACTCGGCTGGTCGCGCAACCTGACCTTCACCCACGACAATATCAGCTTCGGCCGCTATCTGCTGTCGCTCTTGCGAACGACGCCGCCGGTCTCCGAACTCTATCTCGACGGCCGCCCGGCGGACAGCGCCTTCCAGATGCCCGGCACCCTGAAATCGCGCGAGCATATCCGCTGGTGGCACCGGGGCGGGAATGTCCATTTCGGTGCGATCAGCCGCGATGACGAAATCGCGGTGAAATATTACGGCCATCTGCCGGTGATCCTCCATGACATCGACCCCCAGGTGGACCGCTCCCGCGCTTTGCTGGAACACCAGTTGGGGCAGATCCCCGGATACCGGGTTCTGGGCACAGCCCCACTTGCGCCGCCGGTGCCCGAAGGGGCCACGGCGGATTACGAAACCGATGGCGGGGTGCTGCTCATCGCAGAGGCCGGACGCCCGGTGCCTGACGCGGTTCTCACCTGCCTGGGGTTGAACCCCGGTGCCGTCGGCAGCGGGCCCGCTCGGCCCCGGCTCATCCCTTGGCAATCACCACGTTGAGCGCGGCGGTGATCTCGTCGAACCGCGCGGGCGGTACCTGGTCGGTCAACAGAAAATCCCCCGGCCGAAGCCTGGGCTGACGCAGCGCCGGGCGGCGGCCCTGAGGTTCGAATTTCGACGCATCCACCGCCATGATCGACCGCGCGGAAATGCCCATCATCGCCGTGGCGATATCGACTTCACATTGCTCATGAACCAGAAACCCCTTGTCCGCATCGACGACCGAGGCCGACAAAAGCACGTAGTCCACCTGCATGCGTTCGATCACGTCAAAGGCCGACCTGTCGAAAGCAGCCCCGTCATGGTCGCGCAACTGGGTCCCGGCCATGGAGACGTTGTTGCCCGGTATCATCGCCAGGGTACTGGCAACAAAGGCCGAATTGGTAACCACTGTCAGATCCTTGCGCTCCCGCAGCGCCTGCGCAGCAAAAGCCGAGGTCGACCCGGTATCGATCGCAATGCTGTCCCCATCGCGCACCAGATCGGCCACGGCCCGGGCAATCGCCACCTTGGCGGCGCGGTTCTGGCTCATCCGCGCCAGGAACGGCGGATCGAGCGCGGACCGGGTGGAGACCAGCGCGCCATGCACCTTGCTGATCTCGCCACGCGCCACCATCGGCCGGACCACCCGGCGGATGGTCTGGTCCGAGACCTGCAGCTCGCGCGCCAGATCCAGCACGGAAATGCTGCCGCGCAGATTGACGATCTCGTTGATATGGGTTTCGTATTTCGACATTTTCCGCCCGTTTTGTGGGTTTCCTAGCCGTTCGCGCCGGATACGCCAACCAATATTGAGCAATACCAACAAAAATCAACAAAAAGGTTGATTGCTTGTTGATACCGGGTAACGTCGCCCCGAACGACGGGGGCGGCGCATATGGCGGATCATTCGGCACAGCATCTGATCATCGGGGGCGGCATCATCGGCTGCTCCATCGCCTATCACCTGGCCCGCAACGGCGCGAAAGAGGTAGTGCTGTTGGAGCGCGCGGGGCTGACCGAAGGGGCCACCTGGCATGCGGCGGGGCTGGTGGGCCAGTTGCGGTCGTCGCGGAACACCACCCGGATGCTGAAGAAATCGGTCGAGATGTATGACCGGCTGCAGAATGAAGAGGGGCTTCAATTCGACTGGCGCAAGACCGGGTCGCTGCGCCTGGCCGCCACCCGGGATCGCCTGCTGGAGGCCAAACGGCTGGCCACCATGGCGCGCAGCTTCGATCTGGAAATGTCGATCATCACACCCGGTGAGGCGAAGGAGTTGTTTCCGCTGATCGAGGCCGAGGGGCTGGAAGGCGCGGCCTTCATCCCCAGCGACGGCTATGTGGATCCCGCCTCGCTCTGTCAGGCGATTGCAGGCGCCGCGCGCAAGGCCGGCGCGGTGATCCGGCAAGGGGTCGAGGTGACGGATTTCACCGTCGACGCCGGACGGATCACCGGCGTCATGACCAGCGAAGGCCTTTACGAGGCGGGCACCGTGGTGCTGGCC
Source organism: Silicimonas sp. (assembly GCA_025800205.1). Lineage (GTDB taxonomy): Bacteria > Pseudomonadota > Alphaproteobacteria > Rhodobacterales > Rhodobacteraceae > CALKXV01. Next base: position 25,638 of record JAOXSD010000025.1, read on the forward strand.
AGTGGCATGTGGAGCCGGGAGATCGGTGCGAAACTGGGCCTGCGCATTCCGGCCTGCGCCGTGGAACACCAATATATCGTCACCGAATCCGTCGGGCAGGAGATCGGCGATTTCCCGACCCTGCGCGACCCCGAACGGCTGGTCTATTACAAGCCCGACGTCGGCGGGCGGCTGGTGATCGGTGGCTACGAAGACGACACACTGGCCTTTGGCGACCCGAAAATACCGGGGCGTTTCGTCCGCCAGTTGCTGCCTGAAAACCTCGACCGCTTCCTGCCACTCGCCGAACTGGCAGGGCAGGTGACCCCGGTGGTGAACGAGGTCGGCATCCGCCAGGTGATCAACGGCCCGATCCCCTATTCGGCCGATGGCGATTTCGTCATGGGCTGGCAGCCTGGGCTCGACAACCTGATGCTGGCGACCGGCTTTCTCTATGGCATCGCCGCCGGCGGTGGCGCGGGCGAGATGATCGCGGAATGGATCCTCGACGGTGCCCCGTCGCTCGATCTCTGGCCCCTCGACGTCCGCCGCTTCGGCCCCCACCACGGCACCCGCGCCTTCATGTATCCCCGCGCCATCGAACACTACGCCCACCATTACAAAATGCGGTACCCCGGACAGGAACACGAAACCGCACGCGACCTGCGCCTGTCTCCCTTTCACGCGCGGCTGAAAGCAGCTGGCGCGGTCTTCGGCTCAAAAAACGGCTGGGAACGCCCGCTCTGGTTCGCCCCCGAAGGCGTACCCCCGGTCGATCAACTCGACTTCCTCGCCCCCGGTTGGATGACCCATGCGGCCGAGGAACATCGCGCCGTGCGCGAGCGGGTGGCGCTGATCGACCAGACCTCATTCGCCAAATTCGAAATCCTCGGGCCCGGTACGCTCGATCTTCTGCAGCACCTCTGCGTGTCGAACATGGACCGGCCCAAAGGCGCGGTGATCTACACCCAGATGTGCAACGAAAAGGGCGGGACCGAAGCGGATGTCACTTTTATCCGCTTGAATACAAATCATTTTTACATGGTCACCGGCTCGGGTTTCGGCCCCCATGACAGCGACTGGATCCGGCGGCATCTGCCCGAGGATGGCTCGGTGCAGATCATCGAAGTGACCTCCGGCAAGGCCGTGCTGAACCTCGTCGGCCCGAAAGCGCGCGATGTATTGCAAGCGGTGTCGGAAAGCGACCTGTCCGATGCCGCCGTGCCTTTTGCCACCGCCCGCGAGGTCATCATCGGCACCGCGCCGGTGCTGGCCGCCCGGATCGGATATGTGGGCGAGCTGGGCTATGAATTGCACATTCCGACCGAATTCGGCGCCCATGTGTTCGACCAAATCTGGCAGGCGGGGCAGGGTGCGGGCATCGCCCATGTGGGCTATCGCGCCATCGAAAGCCTGCGGATGGAAAAAGGCTATATCTACTGGTCGGGCGACGTGACCCCGGATTATTCGCCGGTCGAGGCGGGCGTGGGGTTCCGGGTGCATCTGAAAAGCAAGGGCGCGTTTCTGGGGTGCGACGTGCTGGAGGCGCAGAAAAACGGCGCTCTGGACCGAAAATTGTGTACCTTCGTCAGTGACGCGCAGCTGCCGCTGACCGGGGGGGAGGCGATCTTGATCGGCGAGGATCTGGTGTCGCTGACCACTTCTGCGGGGTTCGGACATAGCGTCGGGAAAACGATTTTGCGCGGCTATCTGGACCGCGCCCATTGGGATCAGCGGGATTTTTCGGTGGAGGTCTTTGGCGACCCTCACCCGATCACCCAGGTTCAGGGGCCGCTCTACGATCCCGAAAATAGAGCATTGAAAGGGTAGGGTGATGGTGGAACATCGGGAACAGGTGATGGCGGCGCTCAGATCAGCGCCGGGGTTCGAGGACGCAGGCGAGGGGGCGGCGATCACCCGGCTCGGCGGGCTGACAAATCTGGTGCACCGGGTCGATCTGGACGGGCCCTCGGTGATTGTCCGCATCCCGGGCGAGGGGACCGAGGAATATATCGACCGCAAGATCGAGGCCCATAATGCCCGGGCGGCGGCGCGGGCAGGCGTGTCGCCCGAGGTGCTCCATGCGGTGCCCGAAACCGGGCTGATGATCAGCGAGGCGGTGCCCGAGATCGAGACGATGACGCCCGCGCTTTTTGCGTCCCGCAACGGCGCGCCGGGCCGGGCAGGCGCCGCCTTGGCGAAGCTGCACAACTCGGGCGAAGCCTTCGAGTTTCGCTTCGAGCTCTTTGCGATGATCGACGACTACCTCGCCCTGCTGGCCACCAAGGATGTGGATCTGCCCGAGGGTTATCACCACGTGGTGGCGGCGGCTGCACCAGTGAAAGACGCACTTGCCGGGGCCGATCTGCCGCTCGCACCCTGCCATTGCGATCCGCTTTGCGAGAACTTCCTCGATGATGGAAAGGTCATGTGGATCGTCGATTGGGAATATTCCGGCATGAATGATCCCCTGTGGGATGTGGGCGATCTGGCGGTCGAAGCCGAGATGGACGCAGCACAGGAGGCCGAGCTGATGCGGGCCTATTTCGGCCGCGAACCCTCGGCGGCGGAGACCGGGCGCATGGTGATCTACAAGGCGATGTGTGACCTGCTCTGGACCCTCTGGGGGCTGATCCAGCATGCGGATGACAATCCGGCCGAGGATTTCTGGGCCTATGCCACAGGCCGGTTCGAGCGCTGCAAGGCACTGATGCAATCGCCGGAATTTGCGGGCCATGTGGCGGCTGTTCGGGGCTGAACTGCCCGCAAATGGGGCAGGGTCACGGGTTCTGCGGGCCATTGTGTTGAAAGTTGTTGAAATTTGGCGATTTTGCTGCAGGGTTATCATCATAAAGGGGATTCGGGGTTTTCATGCCGGATTCTGACACAAGCCGATCCATCGGCTCTGACAAGGAGGTTCCCATGAAACACTTTATTGCCGCATCGGCGCTGGCGCTGACCGCCATGCCCGGCTGGGCGGATTCCAGCGATCCGATCAAGCTCACATTGCACGACTGGTCCGGCCAGCTGATCACCACCACGCTGATGGGCGAGGTGCTGAAGGCGGGCGGGCATAATGTGGATTACGTCCAGGCCGATTACATCGCCCAGTTCGCAGGCCTGGAAACCGGCGACCTTCATCTGGCGATGGAAATTTGGGAAACCACCGGGCGCGAGGCGATGGATGCCTCCTTTGCCACCGGCAAGGTGGTGTCGATGGGCGAAACCGGCCTGATGGCGATCGAGGAATGGTGGTATCCGGCCTATATGGAAGAGCGCTGCCCGGGCCTTCCCAATTGGGAGGCGCTGAAAGACTGCGCCGATGCTTTTGCCACCGCCGAGACCGCGCCGATGGGCCGCTATCTGGGTGGGCCGGTGACCTGGGGCGGCTTTGACGAGGAGCGGGTCGAAGCGCTGGAGTTGGATTTCGAAGTGGTCCATGCGGGCACCGATGCCGCACTCTTTGCGGAACTCGAAGCGGCCTATCAGCGGCAGGACCCGATCATGCTCTGGGTCTATTCGCCCCATTGGGCGCCGTCGAAATATGACGGGTCTTTCGTCCAGTTCCCGGCCTATTCGGCGGAATGCTACAATGACCCGGCGGTCGGCGTGAACCCGGACGCGGCCTATGATTGCGGTAAGCCGACGGGGCCGATCTGGAAAGTCGCCTGGTCCGGCCTGGCCGAAAAATGGCCGGATGCGGCCAAGACGGTCGAGAATTTCAACCTCTCGAACGACGATTACGGCGCGATGGTGGCCGAGGTCGATCTGAACGGCAAATCCATCGAGGACACGGTGGCGGCCTGGATGGCAGCCAACAAGGACACCTGGTCCGCCTGGCTGAACTGAGCTTCTGACAAAGGCCCGGAGGCGCGTGTCTACGGGTCAACTCCCTGAAAAACAAAAATAAAACGAGGTCACGCGGAGTTCATGACGGATGAAACCGCCCTGCTTGATTGCCGAAATGTCTGGAAGCTCTATGGCGCCCATGCGGATATGGTGCTGCGGGAAAACCCCGCGCCCGACGGAGCGTATCTGAAATCCCTGGGCGTGATCGGCGCGGTGCGTGGGGTCGATGTGCAGATCCGGCAGGGCGAGATTTTCGTGATCATGGGCCTGTCGGGCTCGGGCAAGTCGACGCTGGTGCGGTGCCTCTCGCGGCTCATCGAACCCACGGCGGGCACGATCCAGTTCGAGGGCATGGACCTTCTGGGCGCAAGCGACGCCGAGCTGATCGAGATCCGACGCAAGAAGATGGGGATGGTGTTTCAGCAATTCGCCCTGCTGCCCCATCTGACCGTTCTGGAAAACGCGGCCTTTCCGCTCGATGTACAGGGCGTCGACCGCAAGACACGCGAGGCACGCGCCCGCGAGGTGATCGAACTGGTCGGGTTGCAGGGGCGCGAAAGCTACTACCCGCGCCAGCTGTCCGGCGGCCAGCAACAGCGCGTCGGCATCGCCCGCTCGCTGGTGGTCGAACCCGATCTGTGGTTCCTCGATGAGCCGTTCTCGGCGCTCGATCCGCTGATCCGGCGCGAGATGCAGGATGAGTTCCTGCGGCTGCAGAACATGCTGAAGAAAACCATCGTCTTCATCACCCATGATTTCGACGAGGCGATCCGCCTCGCCGACCGCATCGCGGTAATGAAAGACGGCGCCATCGAACAGGTGGCAACGCCCGAGGAACTGGTGCTGAACCCGGCGACCGACTATGTCGCCGAATTCACCCGCCACGTGGCCCGCGCCAAGGTGATCCGGGCGGGCACGATCATGGCCCCACTGGCGGCGGAGGCGTTTGCGGGCGAGGTCGCCCATGACGCACCGATCGAGCGCATCGCCGATGCGGTGGAGGCGGCCGGCACCCCCTTCCGGGTGATGAAGGGCGGCGTAGCGGTGGGGCAAATCGACGGGCGCGCCGTGGTCGACGTGCTGACGGGCCGGGGATGATGCGGCGCTGGATGAACTGGCATGCCGGGTTCTGGGCCGCACTTTTTGCCGTGACCTGGGCGCTGTCCGCCTATTCCTTCCCGCTTTACAAGGCGCTCGATGCCCGCTGGATCATCCGCTTTCCCAAGAAATGGGAATTACCGACCGAGGATTGGATCAGCACATTCCTCGACTGGCTGGTAGATCAGGCGCATTTCTACCTCTTCAGCTTCCGCGACATGACCCGCGCGCTCGCCGCCCTGATCGAAGCCCCCTACCAATTCCTCCGCGACTTGCTGATCGAAGGCTTCCAGCGGGGCCTCGGCGACGAAGCGGTCGCCCTTGCGCCATCGCTCTCCTGGATCGCAATCGTGGTGATCGCCATGACGATTGCCCATGCGGCCGGCGCCTGGCGGCTGGCGCTGCTCACCGGGGCCTGCTTCCTCTACCTCGCCATTTTCGGCCAATGGGACAGCGCCATGGTCACGCTCGCCTCGGTGCTGATCGCGGTGCCCCTCGGGGCCATCGGTGGCCTTCTTCTGGGCATCGCCGCCTATCGCCATCCGCTGCTGGACAAGATGCTGCGCCCGGTGCTGGACCTGATGCAGACCGTGCCGGTCTTTGCCTATCTGGTGCCGGTGCTGATCCTCTTCGGCTTCGGCCCGGTGGCCGCCCTCGTCGCCACCGTGATCTACGCCATGCCGCCCATGGTACGCGTCACCATCCTCGCCCTGCGCGGCGTGCCCGAGGAAATCGCCGAAGCGGGCCGCATGGTCGGCTGCACCGAGCGGCAGATGATGTGGAAAGTGCTGGTGCCGTCGGCGAAATCGGCGCTGATGGTCGGCGTCAATCAGGTCATCATGCTGACGCTGAACATGGTCATCATCGCCTCGATGATCGGCGCGGGCGGGCTCGGCTTCGATGTGCTGGCAAGCCTCCGCCGCCTCGACATCGGCGGCGGGATCGAGGCCGGTTTGGCCATCGTTGTGATGGCAATCGCGCTCGACCGTGTCAGCCAGGGTTTCGCCACCCGCGGGCTGGTGGAGCCGCGCCACGGCTCCCTGATTGCACGGCATCCCGGCGTGAGTCTCGCGCTGGCGGTGACACTCATCACATTGATATTGGGGAAATTTATCCCCGCCATCCAAAGCTATCCGGAGGCGCTGACGCTCACCACAGGCCCGTTCTGGACCGACGCGATGGAATGGATCAACGTCAATTTCTTCGACGCGTTCGAGGCGATCAAACTGGTGGTGCTGCAGGGCCTTCTGCTGCCGGTGAAGAAATTCTTCGGCGGCATTCCCTGGGCCTGGGGCATCATCGCAACCGGGCTTTTCGCCTGGAAACTGGCCGGCGTCCGCATGGGGCTCCTGGCCGCGCTCTTCATGGCCTTCATCGCCGCCAGCGGGCTCTGGGGCAAGGCGATGGTGACGATCTATCTCTGCGGCGTCTCGGTCTTCCTCGCCACGCTCATCGGCATTCCGCTGGGGGTCTGGGCCGCCGAAAACCCGCGCGCCGAACGGATCATTCTGGGGCTGATGGACACGCTGCAGACGCTGCCAAGCTTCGTCTACCTGATCCCCGTCGTCATGCTCTTCCGCGTCGGTGATTTCAGCGCGATGATCGCCGTCGTCCTCTATGCCCTCGCCCCCGCCGTGCGCTATGCCGCCTTCGGGCTGCGCGAAGTGCCATCCCATCTGGTGGAGGCGGGGCGCATGGCGGGCTGCACGCCGCGGCAGATCCTGTGGCGGATCAAGATGCCGCTGGCCACACCGCAGATGCTTCTGGGTCTCAACCAGACGATCATGCTGGCGCTGTCGATGCTGGTGATCACCGCCCTCGTCGGCACCCGCGATCTGGGGCAGGAGGTCTACATTGCACTCACCAAGGCCAATGCAGGGGCCGGCATCGTCGCCGGGCTTTCGGTGGCCTTCATCGCGATCATCGCGGACCGGGTGGTGAATGCCGCCGCCCGACATCAGCGGGAAAGGTTGGGGATATGAGTGATCATGACGCGCGCGTGACGCAACTCAAGTGTTTCGAAAACCCTAGTGAGATCAAGGCGCTCGGCGGCGGGATCACCAATGTCAATCTCAAGGTGACCGACGGCGGGCGCGACTATGTGGTCCGCCTCGGCGAAGATATACCCGAACACGGGGTGAAGCGCTGGAACGAACTTGCACTCAGCCGTGCGGCAGAGGCCTTGGGCGTCGCCCCGCGCGTGGTGCATCACGAACCCGGCGTGCTGGTGCTCGAGTTTCTCACCGCCCGCACCTTTGCCGAAGAAGACGTGCGCGATCCCGCAAACCTGCCGCGCATCATCGATCTGGTGGCCAAGACCCATCGCGGCCTCGGCGCCCATCTGATGGAACCGGTACTGACCTTCTGGCCGTTTCAGGTGAACCGGACCTATGTCACCCGGCTGACCTCGGAAAACTCTCCCCATGCCGCCCGCCTGCCCGACCTGATGGCAGAACAGGAAAAACTGGCCGCCGCGCTCGGCCCCGTCGACCTGGTGATCGGCCATAACGATCTGCTGGCCGCCAACATCCTCGACGATGGCACCAACCTCTGGCTGATCGATTGGGAATATGGCGGCTTCAACACGCCCCTCTTCGATCTTGCCGGGCTCGCGGGCAACAACGGCCTTTCCGAAGCACAGGAACGCATGATGCTCGAACGCTATTTCGAGGCCGACGCGGATCCGCGCTGGCGGCCCTATCAGGCGATGAAGTGCGCCTCGCTGATGCGCGAGGCGCTTTGGTCGATGGTCTCGGAACTGCATTCCGACCTGGATTTCGATTACGCCGCCTATACGGCGGAAAACATGGATCGGCTGAGCGCGGCTCTGGCTGATTTCCGCAATACATGAGGCGCGCATGACCCTTCCCTCTTCCTCCAAGATCGTCATCATCGGCGGCGGTATCATCGGCTGTTCCACCGCCTATCATCTGGCGCGGATGGGTCAGGAAGTGCTGCTTCTGGAAAAAGCCGCACTCACCTCCGGCTCCACTTGGCATGCGGCGGGGCTGGTCGGGCAACTCCGCTCGAACGCCAATATCACCCAGCTTCTCGGCTATTCCATCGAACTCTATGACCGGCTGGAAGAGGAAACCGGTCTCGCCACCGGCTGGAAGATGAACGGAGGCTTGCGGCTGGCCTGCAACGAAGAACGCTGGACCGAGGTGCGCCGCCAGGCCACCACCGCCCATTCCTTCGGCCTCGATATGCAATTGCTGACCCCGCAGGAGGCGCAGGATCTCTGGCCCCTGATGGACATTGGCGATGTGGTCGGCGCGGCCTTTCTGCCCACTGACGGGCAGGCCAGCCCCTCGGACATCACCCAGGCGCTCGCCCGCGGGGCCCGTAATGCAGGCGCGCAACTGATCGAAAACTGCCCCGTCACCGAGATCCTCACCGAGAAAGGCAAGCTCACCGGCCTGCGCACCCCCCAGGGCGACATCGCCTGCGAAAAACTGGTGCTCTGCTGCGGCCAATGGACCCGCGATCTGGCCGCCTCTGTTGGCGTCACTGTCCCGCTCGTCTCGGTCGAACATCAATACATGATCACCGAACCCTTTGATGTGCCCGGCAATTTGCCAACCCTGCGCGACCCCGACCGGCTGACCTACTACAAGGAGGAAGTCGGCGGTCTGGTCATGGGCGGCTATGAGCCAAACGGCATTCCCTGGGCCGAAAAAGGCATCCCCGACCCGTTCGATTTCCAACTCCTGCCCTCGAATTTCGAACATTTCGAACAGCTCGTCGAACTCGCTTTGCCCCGCGTCCCCGCCCTCGAAACCGCAGGCATCAAGCAATTGCTGAACGGCCCCGAAAGCTTCACGCCCGACGGCAATTTCATCCTCGGCGAAGCCCCCGAACTGGAAAACCTCTATATCGGCGCAGGCTTCAACGCCTTCGGCATCGCGGCGGGTGGCGGTGCCGGCATGGCGCTGGCCGAATGGGTCGCCAAGGGCGCACCGCCCTACGATCTCTGGCCCGTCGACATCCGCCGTTTCGGTCGGCCCCATACGGATGTGGATTGGGTGCGCGCCCGCACGCTGGAGGCTTACGGCAAACACTACACCATGGCCTGGCCGTCGGAAGAGCACGAAAGCGGCCGCCCCTGCCGCCGCTCCCCGCTCTATGGCAGCCTCAAGAACGCAGGCGCGGTCTTCGGCGAAAAACTCGGCTGGGAACGCCCCAACTGGTTCGCAGGCCCGGGCGAAGAGGCACGCGACATCTACACATTCGACCGCCCCAACTGGCACGATCCGGTGGGGCGCGAACATCGCGCCGCCCGCGAGGCCGCCGTGCTCTTCGACCAGACCTCCTTCGCGAAATTCCTCCTCACCGGCCCCGATGCCGAAGCGGCCCTGCAATGGATCGCCGCCAACCGGGTCGACCGCAAAGTGGGCACGATCATCTACACCCAGATGCTGAACGACGCAGGCGGCATCGAATGCGATCTGACTGCGGTGCGCACAAAGGAAGACGAGTACTACATCGTCACCGGCACCGGCTTTGCCACCCATGATTTCAATTGGATCCGGCGCAACATCCCCGAAGGCTTGAACGCCCAACTGGTCGATGTGACCTCGTCAAACGCCGTCCTCTCGCTCTTCGGCCCCGCCGCCCGCGACATCCTGCAGGAGGTGACCCGCGACGACGTCTCGCACGACGCCCATCCCTTCGGTCAGGCCCGCCGGATCGGCATTGCCGGCTGTCCCGTCCTGGCCCTGCGCATCACCTATGTGGGCGAGTTGGGGTGGGAACTGCATCTTCCGGCGGAATATGCCCAAAGCGTCTATGACGCGCTCCATGAAGCGGGCCGCGCCCATGGGTTGCGCAACGCGGGTTACCGCGCCATCGAAACCCTGCGGCTCGAAAAGGGCTACCGCGCCTGGGGCTCCGACATCGGGCCCGATCACACGCCGGACGAGGCGGGGCTCGGCTGGGCGGTCAAACTCGCCTCCAACATCCCCTTCAAGGGGCGCGAGGCGGTGGCGGCACAACGCGCAAACGGCGTGAAGAAAATCATGGCCACCTTCACCACCTCGGGCAACACGATCCTGTCGGGCCGCGAAACGATCTATCGCAACGGCACCCGATGCGGCTGGCTCAGTTCGGCCGGCTTCGGCCACAGCCTCGGCACATCCATCGGCATGGGATATGTGCGCGCCGATCAGGTGATCGACCGCGACTACGTGCTGTCAGGAACCTATGAGCTGGAAGTGGCCACCGAACGGGTGCCCGCCGAGGTCACGCTCGCCCCGCTCTATGATCCGAAGATGGCGCGCATCAAGATGTGAGGCGCGCCACCCAAGCCCCGCGCTAGTCGCCCAGAGCGATGCCTTCCCGCCTCGGGTCCGCCCCGCCGCGCAGCCCGTCGGCCAGCGCAATGGCATGCAGGCCCGAGGTCAGACCGCGCAGGTTCACCTTGAACCCCATCTCGCTCAGCGCGGTCTCGAAATCAGCCGCAGGGGTGCCCTCTTCCAGATCATAGGTGCCAAAGCGGTTGACCAGATGCGGCATCGACACCGCCTGTTGCACGTCCATGCCCCAATCCAGATGGGCGATGATCGCCTGCGCCACATAGCCGATGATCCGGCTACCGCCGGGCGAGCCGACCACCAGCACCGGACGCCCGTCCTGCAGAACAATCGTCGGCGACATGGATGACCGCGGCCGTTTGCCCGGCTCGATCCGGTTGGCAATCGGCAACCCGTCGCGCTGGGTCCGGAAGGAGAAATCGGTCAGCTCATTGTTCAGCAGAAAGCCCCGCACCATCAGGCGCGAGCCAAAACCGTTCTCGATCGTCGTCGTCATCGACAGCGCATTGCCATATTGATCGACAATGGAAATATGCGAGGTCGAGGGCAGCTCGAGCGAGGTGTCATCGGCCCAAAGCTGCGCATGATCCCAGTCCGGCGCCCCCGCGCTCACCTCCTCCAGCGCGGTCTCGCCCGCCAGCAAGGCGGCGCGGCTGTCGAGATAGGCCGCGTCGGTCAGCCCCGCCACCGGCATCGGCACGAAATCACTGTCGGCCATGTAGCGCCCGCGATCCGCAAAGGCGAGCCGGGACGCGTCACCGATCAGCCGCCAGGCCTCGGCATTGTCGGGGCCGAGGGCGGCCAGATCATGACGGTCCAGCATGCCGAGGATCTGCCCCACGGTCAGCGCCCCCGAAGACGGCGGACCCATGCCGCAAACATCGCGCCCCCGATAGGGCACGCAGACCGGATCCCGTTCGACCACCCGGTAGATCGCCAGATCCGTGGCACTCAGCACGCCCGGATTGCCCGCCGCGGTGCGCACGGTTGCTACGATGTCATCGGCAATCGGACCGGTGTAGAACGCCTCCGCCCCATGGGCCGCGATCAGCCGCAGCGTGTTGGCATACTCCCCGTTGACCAGCCGGTCACCCGCCTGCAACGCCTGACCGCCGGGAAAGAAATAATCGGCGGTGCGGCTGAAGGTCTGCAACCGCTCCGCCCCGCCCGCGATCGATCCGGCCAGACGTTCGGAGACCGTGAACCCGTCCTCGGCCAGCGAAATCGCCGGGCCAAAAAGCCCCGCCCAATCGGCGCGCCCCCAGCGCGCATGGGCCTCTTCCATCAGCATCGGTGTGCCCGGCGTGCCCACCGACCGGCCGCCCACCACCGCATCCCAGAACCCCATGGGTTCGCCCTCATCGGTCTGGAACAACCTCGGCGTCACCTCCAGGGGTGCGGTTTCGCGACCATCGAGTGTGGTCACCTCGCCCGAACGCCCGTCATACCAGACCAGGAAAGCGCCGCCGCCCAGGCCCGAGGATTGCGGCTCCACCAGACCCAGCACCGCCTGCACCGCGACCATGGCATCGGCCGCCGTGCCGCCCGCGCGCAGCACCGCCGCGCCGGCCTCCACCGCCAGCGGGTTGGCTGCGGCCACCATCCAGGTGTCGGCCTCCACCGGCCGGCCCGCCGTCTTGGCCGCGAGCGACGCCTGCGCGGCCTCGGACAACGTGTCAAATTCGGAGAGCCCGCTTGCGACCTCCGGATCAACGGCATCGGCCGCCTGTTGCGCAACCGCGGGGGTTAGCAAACAGGCCGCCAGCGCCAGCGAAGACAGAAAAATGCATCTCATCGTCAGATCCTCCTCATGCGACGTCGCCCGACAATGCTGACGCGGCGGCCGCAAAAAGCAACCCCCGTCCGGGTGACCCGCAGGTCAGTCTGCGGAGATCACGGGGCTGGCCAGAATCCGTCCCTCAAACACATCCACCAGCCCCACGTCGCTCAGGCGCGGCCCGGCGTTGCACACCAGCGAAGCCCCGAAAAGCGCCTTGAACACCAGATAGGGCGGCGCCCAGTCGACAAGCCCGCCAAGGGTCTGGCGCAGCCGCGCGAACCGGGCGGCGATCTCCTCGAGCGGCGCCGCGCTGACGAGCCCGGCAAGCGGCAGGTCCAGATGGGCCAGCACCGCGCCCGCCTGCACCACGCACAACCCGCCCTGCGATCCCCGCAACGTGTTGGCGGCCAGCGCCATGTCGGCAGGGTCGCGGCCGAAGATCGTCAGGTTGTGGCTGTCGTGGGAAACGGTGGTGGCGAAGGCCCCGCTCCAGGTGCCCCAGTTTTCGAGAAAGGCCAGGCGCAGGGGTGTGCCGCGCCCGTAGCGGTTGAGGATCGCCATGCGGATCATGTCGTCGGGCAGGGTGAGATGGCCGTTTGCGACCCGGACCTCGCGCGCGCCCCATTCCGGGAAGCGGGGTTTTGACAGGGTGGCGATCCGGGCCGTGGGGCCCTTGGCGGGGATTTCGAAATCCTGCGGTTTCAGTTCGGGGACCGAGACGGTGGATTTGAGTGCCGGGGGCGTTGACGTGGGTGTGAGCGGTTGCGTCATTTCGCCTGCTGCGGCGATCAATTTGCCGTCAGCGATGGTGTGGCTGGCCCGGCATTCGGTCAGGTCGTCGAGGAGGGTGATGTCGGCGCGTTTGCCCGGCGCGATCAGCCCGAGATCGGGGCGGCGGATGCGGGTGGCGGCGTTCAGGGTTGCGGCGCGGTAGGCCCATTCGGCGGGCAGGCCGTGGCCGATCATCCGGCGGATCATGTGATCGAGCGCGCCGTGCTGGGCGAGGTCGTCGGGAAAGACGTCATCGGTGCAGAAGGTCAGCGTCTGGGGCAGATGGCCGAGGTCGAGGAGGGCGGCGGCGAACTCGGGCAGGAGATGGCCGTGGGAGCCGCGCAGTTCGACGGTCATGCCCGCCTCAAACCGGGCAATCAGATCGGCGGCGGAGGTGAGTTCGTGGTCGGTTTCGACCCCGGCGGCGGCATAGGCGTTGAGATCGCCGCCCGTCAGGCCGCGCGCATGGCCGCAGACCCGTTTGCCGCTGGCGAGGCCTGCATTGACGATGCCGGTGACGCGGGGGGCGCCGGTCAGCAGGGGTTGCATGGTCATCAATTCGGCGGCGCCGTGGATCTCGTCGCGGGCGAGAAGATCGCGCAGGATCTCGGGCGTGAAGTCGCCGCCGCTGGCCTCATATCCGGGGGCGGAAGGGACGCAGGTGGGGGCGAGGGTCAGGAGGCGCAGGGGCAGGTCGCGCCCGGCGGCGATGGCATAATCGACACCGGGCAGCCCGCAGGCATTGGCGAATTCATGGGGGTCCCAGACCACGGTGGTCACGCCCCGGGGCAGGACGGCGCGGGCATATTCCGCAGGCGTCACCATGGAGCTTTCCACATGCATATGGGTGTCGATCAAGCCGGGCACCGCGTGGCGGTTTTCGGCGTCAAGGATGGTTATGGCGTCGCGCTCGGTTTCGGGCGGATGGGTGCTGGCGATCAGCCCGCCGGTAATTCCGATGCTGGCGGGGCGGGTGCGCCCGGTGACCATGTCGACCAGCCGGGCGTTGGTGATCAGCAAGTCGAACGGGGCTTCGCCGCGCGCGGCTTTGACGGCGCGGGCGCGCAGGGCGGGGGCGTTCAGGTCGCTGTCATTTGCCATGGAGCGCCTCTTTGGTCAGGGCATCGAGGCAGAGGCGGGCAAGGTCGGCCTTTGCTTTTGTTGCGATGCGGGTTGTGCTGTGGGGCGTGGGGGTGATGGTTGTGGCACCGTAACTGTCGTCCGGTGCGGTGGAGATTGTGATGGCGCAGGGGGTGAAAGTGATCGCGTCGGGGCTGGTGAGCGCGAGGGCGGCGAGGGGGTCGTAGATCGCCATGCCGGTGCGGCCACGTTCGAGTGCGATGTCGAGATAGCCGCCGAGGAGGTCGGCGGTCAGGGGGTCAGTGTTCGGCATGTCGGGTGCGCCATAGGTGAACTGGCGGCAGAACTGCAAATCGACGATGTCGAGGGGGATCTTGGTGGCGAGGATCGCGGCGAGGGCTTCGGCATCGGCAAGCGCGTTGAATTCGGCGCGCGGGCTGTGGTTGCCGGGCCCAGAACTGCCGCCCATCCAGACGAGGCGGGTGATCTGCTGTTCCGTTTCCGGCGCGTCTTGCAGGAGCGTGGCGATGTTGGTCAGGGGACCGAGGGCGAGGATTGTGTGTGGGGTGTCGGTTGTGAGCCAGTGGCGGAGGGCGTCGGTGGCACCGGGATTGGCCGTGGCGGGGTCGGCAATGGGCAGGGTCTTGCCGCGGCTTCGGATGCCGGTGGGGCCGAGGATGCGTTGGGCGGATTCGGGGGGGCGGGTGAGCGGGCGGTCGGCGCCGGACCAAAGGGGCCAGGTGAGATTGTAGGCGGTGTAGGCGCCGGCCCCATTGGCGATCACCTGGGGCAGGGGGGCGTTGCCTGCCACCAGCGAGACACCCGCGATGGCGCAGGTGTGTTGGCGCAGGAGGAGGAGCGCCCAGAGGTCATCGAACCCGAAATCGGTATCGACCCAGATGGCGGTCATGCGGCGAGCGGCCTTGCGGTGGCGCGCGGCAGGTCGAAGGCGATCATGTCGCCCAGGGGGACTTCCGGCGTGTCGATGGGCGCGTCGGCCTTGATCTGGCCGAGGGGGCTGTCGAGCACATACTCCCGGTGGCCGCCTGCGAAACTGCTGGCGAGCACACGGCCCTGATGGGGGCCGGTGCCGACGGCGACCCCGCCCGGGCGCCAGGCGAGGATCGGCTCGGGGGCGGCATAGCCCAGCGGCAGGCGGCCACTGTCGGAGACCAGATCGCTGCCCTCGGTGCGGAAGATGTTTTCGAACCCCATGAAATCGGCGGCAAAGGCGCTGGCGGGTTCGGCATAGAGCTGGGCGGGGGTGCCGAGCTGTTCGATCTGTCCGTCTTTCATCAGCACGATCCGGTCGGCCAGCGCGAGGGCCTCGGATTGGTCATGGGTGACGAAGACCATGGTGATGCCGGTGTCCTTTTGCACGCGCTGCAATTCGTTGCGCATCTCAAGCCGCAGGCGGGCGTCGAGGTTGGAGAGCGGTTCGTCCAAGAGCAGCACCTTGGGTTCCATGACGAGGGAGCGGGCAAGGGCGAGGCGCTGTTGCTGGCCGCCGGACATTTCGCCCGGTTTGCGGGTCTCGAACCCGGTGAGGCCGACGGTGGCCATGCCGGCTTCGGTTTTCGCGCGGATCTGCGCCTCGGGCAGTTTCTGCAGGCGCAGGCCGAAGGCGACGTTTTCGAAGGCGCTGAGATGGGGGAAGAGGGCGTAGGATTGGAAGACCAGCCCGATGCCGCGTTTGTTGGCGGGCGTGCGGGTGACATCGGCGCCGTCGATCTCGATCCGGCCCGATGTGGGGGCAAGCAGGCCCGCGATGGCGCGCATGGAGGTGGTCTTGCCGCAGCCCGAGGGGCCGAGAAGGGCGATCAGCTCGCCTTCGGTGATGTCGAGGTTGAGCTTGGGCACCGCGATGGTGGACCCATAAGAGAGGGTGAGATCGGTGAGCGAGACGAAGCGGTCAGACATAGCGTGAAAATCCCAAGAGCCGTTCGGCGGCAAAGACGATGGCGACGGACATGAAGGCGAGAAGGGCGGAGAGGGCGGCGACCGACGGATCGAAGGTGATTTCCATGTAGGAGAGCATGTCGATCGGCAGGGTGCGGACGCCGGGGCCGGAGAGGAAAAGCGAGGCGGGGACTTCGTTGAAGCTGGTGACGAAGCCGAGGATGAAGGCCGCCAGGATGCCGCCGCGGATATTGGGAAGCACCACCTTGGTGAAGGCCTGAAAGCGGGTGCAGCCGAGGACGACGGCGGCCTCTTCCATGTCGGCGCGCAGGTTGTTGAGGCTCGAAGACACGACGCGGACCGCATAGGGCAGCACCAGTGCCGTATGGGTGACGAAGAGCGCCATGGTGATGGTCACGTCGAGGGGCACGACGAAATAGCGCAAGAGGGCGAGGCCGACGATGATGCCGGGCACGATGATCGGCGCGGCGACGATGGTGCGGATGGTTTCGGCACCGGGCAGGTCATAGCGGTTGAGCGCATAGGCCGCCGGGATGCCGATGATCAGGGCGGCGATGGTGCCGAAGATGGCGAGGAACATGGAAAGCGCGAAACTGGCGCGGAAGCTTTCGACGGTGAAGACCTTGGCGTACCATTTCAGCGACAGGCCCTGGGGCGGGAAGGCGAGCGCCTCGCCCGCCGAAAGCCCCGCGAAGATCACGATCAGGAACGGGCCGATCAGGAAGGTGAGCGTGGCGCCGAGGATGAGCCAGATGGACAGGCGGGACATGGGCTATCCTTTCGCCGAGGCAAGGCGCTTGAGCGCGAGATTGGCGGAAAAACACATCACGATCAGGATCATCGCGATCACGCTGGCAGAGACGAAGTCGTTGGAAAAATTGACTTTTTGATAGAGCAGCGTTTCCAGCATCAGCACCTTGGAACCGCCGAGGATTGCGGGGGTGATATAGGCGGTGAGCGCGCCGGTGAAGACGAGCGTGCCGCCGATGACGAGGCCTTCCTTGGTCAAGGGCAGGATGACGCGGAAGAAGACCTGGAACCAGCTTGCGCCCAAAACGCGGGCGGCGGGGACCACATCTTTCGGGATGTTCTCCATCGAGGAAACCAGCGAGATAATCATCAGCGGCAGGAAGAGTTGCAACAGGCCAATGAAGACGGCGGTTTCAGTGAAGAGAAGCCGGATCGGCGTGTCGGAGAGGCCAAGCCCGGTGATCACGTCATTGACGATGCCGGTGCGCCCGAGGATGACGATCCAGGCATAGGTGCGGGCGACGGGCGAGATCATCAGGGGCAGGACCACGAGGCCGAAGATGCGACCGCGCGATGAGGGCGGCAGGTTGACGATGCAGAAGGCGGCCAGATAGCCGATCACGGCGGAGGTGCCCGCGACCAGAATGCCGAGTTTCAGGGTGCGCAGGAAGACGGTCTGGTTGAGGGGTTGGGCGAAGAAATCGACATAGCCTTGCAGGCTCCAACTGCCGCCCGACTGGAAGGCGACCGACAGCAGGATGCCCACGGGCACCAGAAAGACGAGGAAGGTGAAGAGGGCGGCGGGCAGGGCCAGTGCCAGTCCTTCGGCTCGGTTGAGAAACATGCGCGGTATCCTGCGGAAGGGAAGGGGCGGCGGCTTGCGCCGCCCCAATGGTTTAGCGGATGACTTCCGAATTCCACTGATCGACCCAGGCATCGCGGTTGGCGATGATCTTGGCGGGGTCGAGAATGTTCAGGGAATTGATCAGCTCGGCGCCATAGGTGAGGTTTTCCGCCACCTCGTCACTGACCGTGACTTCCATATTGGCGGGGCT
>JAOXSD010000040.1 GCA_025800205.1 Silicimonas sp.
AGCTGTTTGCGCACACCCGCCGGCACGGTCGTCTGATACCGGTCCGTGAGTTTCGAGACATCTTGTGCGAGCGCTGTCATGGCAGTCTCCTGAAAGAAAAGGGTCTTTGCTGCCCGCGCTAGGTAATGCATTTGCATTGTCTTGTCAAGACAAGCCGCGGGATCTGCTGTCGCCGGGCAGGTCGATGAATTGTCCGGCGCAGCACCTATTCTCGCCCCGCGAGATACTCCGCCAGCACCGGGCTGGCCGCACCTTTCGCGGAGTTGAGCAGTTCCGAGCCCGCAAGCGAGGCCTTCGAGAGGCGTACGAGCCCACCGGTTTCCTCGATGCGGTAGCAGCGGCGTTTTTGCCGCCCGCGCCTGTAGTGCGTCGCGGTGACGATCTGGCAGGTGCTGCCGTCGGTGAGCGTCACCGGTTTTGCGAGCCTGATCTTGTCGCCTTCCTCGTAATCCGGGATCGACGCCCAGTCCCGGCAGCGCTGGCGCCAGTCCTGGGCGTAGCTGTCCGGGTC
>JAOXSD010000042.1 GCA_025800205.1 Silicimonas sp.
TCAGAGGCCGTCGTGCTGGATTTCGACGCGGTCTAGGATGGGCGTCAGCCCACCGCTCACTCCAGATGCTGGCCGAGCCATGGGCCGTGATGGGCGCCGGGCGCATCCACCCGTTCGAACCCGTGGGCGCCGAAGAAATCGCGCTGGGCCTGGAGCATGTTCGCCGTGCTGCGTCCCTGGCGGAGCGCATCGAAATAGGCCAGGGCGGAGGCGAGGGCCGGCACCGGGAGGCCTGCGGTCTGGGCAGCCAGGGCCGTTTTGCGCAAGCCTTTGATATTTTTCGCAATCACATCGCGGAAGAAGGGCGCGAGCGCGAGGTTTTCCGGCCCGTCGCGCAGGGCGGCGGCCATGTCGTTCAGCATGGATGAGCGGATGATGCAGCCTGCGCGCCAGACCTCGGCAATCTCCGCCATGGGCAGATCCCAGCCGTAATCGGCAGAGGCGCGGGTGAGCAGGTCGAAGCCCTGCGCATAGCACAGCACCTTGCCTGCGATCAGGGCGGCTTCGATGTCGTCGAGGCTGAGATCCGTGTCCGAAATCGCGGTCTCCGCTGCGCCAAACGCCGCCTCGCCGGCCTGCCGCAGATCGCGCATGGCCGAGAGATTGCGCGCGCCCACCGCCGCTTCGATCACCGGGACCGGGGCGCCGAGCATCTGGCTTTCGATCACCGTCCAGCGCCCGGTGCCCTTCTGGCCTGCGCGGTCGAGGATCACGTCGAGCACCGGCTGGCGGGTGGCCTCGTCCATGGCACCCGAGACCTTGCCCGAAATCTCGATCAGATAGCTTTGCAGCACGCCCGTGTTCCAGCGGGTGAAGACCGCGCCACAGGCGGCGGCCTGCATGGATTTGCCATCGCGCAGGATGCCGTAGGCCTCTGCGATCAATTGCATGTCGGCATATTCGATCCCGTTGTGCACGGTCTTGACGAAATGCCCCGCCCCGCCTTCGCCCATATAGGTGGCGCAGGCGGTGTCGTCATATTGCGCGGCAATCGCGGTCAGGATCGGGGCGACACGATCCCAATGGGCGCGACTGCCGCCGCCCATGATCGAGGGGCCGAAGCGCGCGCCTTCGGCACCGCCCGATACACCGATGCCGAGAAAGGCCTGACCGGCGGCTTTCGCCGCGGCCGCCCGGCGGTTGGTGTCGTGGAAATTGGCATTGCCCGCGTCGATGATCAGATCGGCCTCGTCGAGAAGCGGGCGCAGGGCGGCGATCTGGTCGTCGACCGGGGCGCCTGCGGGCACCATCAGGATGATCGCGCGGGGCGTTTTCAGGGAGGCGACGAAGGTCTCCAGCGTTTCGCAGGGCGTGATCCGCGCGGCCAGATCGCCGGCCTCTTCCATGTAGCTTGCGAGCCGCGCGGCGGTGCGGTTGTAGCCTGCGACGTGAAACCCCTTGTCGGCGATGTTCATTGTCAGCATGGCGCCCATCGTGCCAAGCCCGATCACGCCGATATCCGATTGTGCCATGCGCTTTCCTGTTTCTCACGTCGCGTCCAGAGGCTAACACTAGGCGCAAAACCGGCCCCGATACAACGGGTCGCCCATCACGACTTCAAAAGGACATCCCATGACAGAGACACCCATCGCATTGGTCACCGGCGGCGCCCAGGGCATCGGCTATGCCTGCGCGGAGGCCCTGAAGGAAGACGGGTTCAAACTGATCCTCGCCGACATCAGCGAGACCGTTCACGCCTCGGCCGAAAAACTCGGCGATGGCACCGTGGGCCTGGTCTGCGATATGGGCGATCCGGCGGCCGTGCAGGCGATGTTCGACACGATCGAGGCCGAGCACGGGCCGGTTTCGGCGCTGGTCAACAACGCCGGCATCGCGGCAGCGGGGGATTTCCTGAGCTATGATCTGGAGACCTTTCAAAAGGTCATCGACGTCAATCTGGTGGGCGTTTTCACCGCCCTGCAGCGGGCCGCCAAGACCATGGTCGACAAGGGCATCGAAGGCGCCATCGTCAATATGTCGTCGATCAACGCTCAGGTCTCGATCCCCTCGATCCCGGCCTATTGCGCCTCGAAAGGCGGGGTGATGCAGCTGACCAAATCCGCCTCGCTGGCGCTGGCGCCGCACAATATCCGGGTCAATGCGGTGGGGCCGGGTTCCATCGACACCGCCATGCTGGGCGGGGTGAATGCCGATCCGGCGGCCATGGCCAAGGTGATGTCGCGCACACCCCTGCAACGCATCGGGACGGCGCGGGAGATCGGCGATGTGGTGGCGTTTCTGGTGTCGAAGAAGGCGAGCTATATCACCGGCGAGACGATCTATGTGGACGGTGGCCGTCTGGGGATGAACTACACCTGCTGAGCGGGAAGGCGGGCCCCTGGGGCCCGCCGCCGGTCGCGGGGTCTGCATGGGAAACCGTCCAGTCCCCGGACCGGATCTTCGACCACCGCGCGCATTGACCGGCTGAGGTCCATCCGCGCCCGGCCGCGAGGTGTCGCGACCCAGGTCTCCCTCGCCCCTGACCTGCGGGGCGCGCCAGATCTGCCCAAATGGTGCAAAGAGGTCGCGGGCATCGTCCCATTTTTTGATCTTAACACAAATATGATGCGATTCTGATCATCGTCTCATATTGGCTGCCAGAAACTTTCCCTAAGGTAAGGAGAGTTCCCTGGACGCTGCGTCACACCTGCTCAACCAGGCCGGTTGGCTTTTATAACGCAGCGTTACGCTTACGTAAGCTTCGCGATTTGGCTAAGCGAAGTGCAACCGGCCTGTGTTGGGAAGAAGGAAGATCCCCATGACCGAAACCTATATGACCATCCGCGAGATGTGCGACACCTATGAGGTGACGCCCCGCACCCTGCGCTTCTACGAATCGAAGGAGCTGCTGTTTCCCGAACGCCAGGGCAACCGGCGCCTCTTTACCAAGCGCGACCGGGCCCGCCTGAAGCTGATTTTGCGCGGCAAGCGCTTCGGTTTCAGCCTCGAGGAAATCCGCCAGCTCCTCGACCTTTACAACCCCGTCCAGAACAATCTGCCGCAGATGCTCAAGGCCTCGGATTTGGGCAAGGCCCATCTCAAGGATCTCGAAGCCCGCCGGATCGAGCTGGACGAAGTCATCGCCGACCTCAAGCGTCAGCTTGACGTCGGAGACAAACTGATCGCCGCAGCGCATCTTTCTGCGGCGGAATAGGCTCAGGAAACCAAGGGAGAGTTCTTCAGATGCCGACTTACACCGCGCCGGTCAAAGACCAGCAATTCCTTCTGCACGATGTCCTCAAGATCAGCGAAAGCGAAATCCCGGGCTATGCCGATCTCGACCGTGATTTCACCTCTGCGATCCTCGAAGAGGCGGGCAAGATCACCTCGGAAGTGGTCGCCCCCCTGAATGTGGTCGGCGATCAGGAAGGCTGCGTGCTGGAAAACGGCGTGGTGCGGACCCCCACCGGCTTCAAGGCGGCGTTTGATCAGGTGCGCGAAGGCGGCTGGCCCGGGCTCGACATGCCCGAGGAATACGGCGGGCAGAACATGCCCTATGTGATGGGCACGGCGGTGGGCGAGATGTTCTCGGCCGCCAACCAGGCCTTCACCATGTACCAGGGTCTGACCCATGGGGCCGCCTCCGCGATCCTCGCCCACGGCACCGAAGAGCAGAAGAACACCTATCTGCCCAACATGGTCTCCTGTGCCTGGACCGGCACGATGAACCTGACCGAGCCCCATTGCGGCACCGATCTGGGCCTGATGCGCACCAAGGCCGAACCCCAGGGCGACGGCACCTACAAGGTGACCGGCCAGAAGATCTTCATCTCGGCCGGTGAGCATGACATGGCCGACAACATCATCCATCTGGTGCTGGCCAAGATCCCCGGCGGCCCCGAAGGCATCAAGGGCGTGTCGCTGTTCATCGTGCCGAAATTCCTGGTCAATGACGATGGCACCCTTGGCGCGCGCAACGGCGTGTCCTGCGGCAAGATCGAAGAGAAGATGGGCATCCACGGCAATTCGACTTGTGTGATGAATTATGACGAGGCGACCGGCTATCTCCTGGGCGATGAGCACAAGGGG
>JAOXSD010000050.1 GCA_025800205.1 Silicimonas sp.
GGCGGCTCGGCCATTCCGCTGCCGCCGATGACCTTCAAGATGGACGAACAATCCGGGCGGTTGAAAATGCCGGTGGTGCCCGGGGAGGCGAAGCAGGATTTCGCCCTGGTGATGGCGCTGAAGGGGCTGGAGATCGACCCGTTCGTCTGGTCGATGATCGACCCGGGCGGGCAATTGCCCCGGGATGCGGCGACCCTGGTGATCGACACCGCAGGCGAGGTCATTCTGACCGAAGACATCTTTGATCCGGAATATGCGGAATCGGCCCCCTCGGCACCTCCGGGGTCGATCGAAGCGCTTGACGTGAACGAAATCCGCCTGTCGGTGGCCGGGGCCGAACTGACCGGTGACGGCGCGCTGACCTTCAACAACGCCATGGGCATTCCGATGCCGATCGGCGCGGTCAACATGATGCTGAAGGGCGGCAATGGTCTTTTGGACAAGCTGGTCGCCATGGGTCTGATCCCCGAAGAACAGGCGATGGGCGCCCGGATGATGACCGGCATGTTCGCCCGCCCGGGCGATGGCCCCGACACGCTGGTGTCGACCATCGAGATGAAGGAAGACGGATCAATCCTGGCCAATGGTCAGCGGATCAAGTAAGTCAAACAAGGGGGCCGCACAAAGTTGCGGCCCTTTTTGCGTCTGGAGACCCCCATGTTTCGATACACCGCCCCCGCCCTCTGCCTGTTGGCCACCCCGGCATTTGCCGATCTGACCGCCGAGGAGGTTCTGGCAGATCACCTGAATATGCTGAGCGGCTATGGGCTGCTGGAGATGGAGACCACCGGCACGCGGATGTCGGCAGACGGGCTGGTGGTGGAAGGGTTCACCGGGATTTTCGAGGGCGAAGGAGACAGCGCCCGGATCACCACGCCGGGCATGGTGCTGACCGAAGAGGCGGGCGGGGCCGTGACCATCACCTATGGCGACCGGTTGCCGATCACCGTCACCTCCAATCCCGGCGCGGAGGATGAGATCCGGATCACCGCGATCCTGACCCCCGAAGGGCTGAGCCACCGGGTGAGCGGCCATGCGGAGGATCTGACCCACGAGATCCGCTTTGACGGGCTGACCCTGGGCGAGGTGTCGATTTCACCGCCCGAGGCCGCCGAGACCCTGAAGCTTTCGGGGGATCTGCATCTGACCGGGCTTGAGGCCCTGCTGCGCTACCGCGATGACGGGACGGTCCGCCGCGAGGTCGAGATCGCCCTTGCGGGTCTGACCCAGGGCTTCAGCGCCCTGATGGACACCTCCCTGAATGTGGATCTGAACGGCACGCGCCGCCAGGTTGACGGCAAGGGGCAGATTGACGGCGCCATGACCCTGGCCGATCTGCGGCTCAAAAGCGCCTATGAGACGGGCGCGCCGGGCCATCACGGGCTGAGCCTGAACATCGGCGAGATGACCCTGTCGCAACGGGCGGATATGGAACGCGAAGGCCGGATGGATGGCACCGCGCGGATGGAGGATCTGGCGCTGTCCTATGATCTGCGCATGTCCTTCGAAGGCTGGCAGGAGGATCCGGAGGCCGCCTTTGACGGGGTGGAATCGGCCCGGGCCGATTTCAGCCTCGGTCGGCTGAATTATGATCTCGACATGGATCTGCAGGAAAACGCCGACATCGCTCAGGAGCCGGTGCAGATGGAGACGGCGTCCGCGCTGAGCGATCTTGCGTTCGGCATCACCTATGAAGGTGGCGATGTGATGCGCCATGGGGCGCGGCTGAGCCTGGGGGCGCTCAACGGCAGCATCACCGCCGACATGGCCGAGGATGACGCCATGGCCGGCAGGTTTGATCTGGGCGCCCTGGGCCTGACCTACGATCTGGCCCTGTCGCCCGAGGAGTGGGAGGCGGATCTGCTGGCCGCCCTGAGCCGTGGCCAATCGATTGCGGGGGCCTTCACCCTCGACCGTGCGTCCTATGATTTCGATTTCGACACGCCGGACGGCGCGATGAAGATGGCGACCCGCTCCGGTGCCGCGGAAACCCGGTTTTCCTTCGATCAAACCGGGGTCACGCTTTACAGCGCGACCCGCGATCTCGACACGCGGATCAGTGGCCCTGCGGTTGCGCCCCTGGGCGTGGACGGGATTGGCTATCGGCTGACCAATTTCCTGATCGATCTGGCCCTGCCGGTGACCCCCGGCGAGGCGGCGCAACCGTTCCATGCGCGCCTTGGCCTTGACGGGCTGGCCATGGAGGACGGGATCTGGGATCTTTTCGATCCGGGCGCGAAACTGCCCCGCATACCTGCGCGCCTGGCCTTCGATCTGAAGGGCAAAGCGGAGATCAAGAGCGATCCGTTCGGTCCCCAGGCCGAAGCCGAGGAGGTTTTTGGCGCCACCGAGATGCGGCTGAACAGGCTGGCGCTGGATGTGGCGGGTGTGACGCTGGACGGGTCGGGGGCGCTGTCGGGGGTTCTCACGCCGGAGGCGCCGGTGGCCGATGGCACGCTGGATCTGACGATGACCGGGCTGCATGAGGCGCTGGACATCCTGATCGAGCTTGGATTTCTCGCCGAAGCCGACGCCATGGGCGCGCGGATGATGCTGGGGCTTTTCGCCCGGCCCGGGGAGCGGCAGGGCGAGTTGGTGTCCGAGATCGAGATGAACAAGGCGGGTGAGATTTACGCCAATGGGCAGCGGATCAAGTGACCGCCGCACGCCCTATCCCTGGGCGCGCTCTTCCATAACACTCTGAAAATTCTCGAAGAACTTGTCGGCCAGCTTGCGGGCGAAACTATCGATCAACCGGCTGCCCAATTGCGCCAGCTTGCCGCCGACGCTGGCGTCGACGTCATAGGTCAGAAGCGTGCCCTCGCCTTCGGGCGTGAGCCTCACCGTCGCGCCGCCCTTGGCGAAACCGGCAGCACCCCCCTTGCCTTCGCCATCCAGACGGCAGCCGACGCCCGGTTCGATGTCCGAGAGTTGCACCGCGCCCTTGAAGGTGGCCTTCACCGGGCCGACTTTCTGGACCACGGTGGCTTCGAACCCGTCTTCGGGGGTGCCGGTCAGCTCCTGGCAGCCGGGGATGCAGGCTTTCAGCACTTCGGCGTCGAGAATGCCGGCCCAGACCATCTCGGGCGGGGCTGCGATGCTGCGCTCTTCGGACAGTTTCATGGGGCCTCCTCCTGTGTTCCGAAACCTCGTTCCGGGATTCATCGCCCCTTGTCAATCCATCGCCGCTTGAAGCCCGGGGCCGGGCAGACTACCTCGGGGCCATGACAGCGCTTTCCGACCTGACCGAGAGGCTTCTGGCCGCCGCTTCCAAAGCGGGCGCCGAAGCGGCCGATGCCATCGCCACCGAGGGCCATTCCCTTTCCATCGAAGTGCGCGAAGGCGCGCTGGAACAGGCCGAACGCTCCGAGGGAGTCGAAATCGGGCTGAGGGTGCTGGTCGGCCAGCGCCAGGCCTGCGTGTCGGCTTCGGATGCGAGCGACGCAACCATGGCGGAGATGGCCGAGCGGGCCGTGGCGATGGCGCAGATTGCGCCCGAGGATGCCCATATCGGCCTGGCTGAGGCGGGTCAGCTGGCGCGAAGCTGGAATCTGGCGGAACTGGATCTGTTGGAAGAGGCCGAGGAGCCGGCACCGGAGGCGTTGCAGGCGGCCGCAGAGCGCGCGGAAGCCGCCGCGCTCGCCGTTGATGGTGTGAGCCAGGTGCAATCGGCGGCAGGGGCCTATTCCCGGAGCGCGATCCATCTGGCGGCCTCGAACGGGTTTTCGGGCGGTTATGCGCGCAGCTCCCACGGGCTGTATTGCGTGGCGATTTCCGGGACCGGGCTGGAGATGGAGCGCGACCATTATGGCGATGCGCGGATCTATCGCGGGGATCTGACCTCGCCCGAGGAGATCGGCCGGGAAGCCGCCGAACGGGCGGTGGCGCGGGCCGGGGCGCGGAAGCCGAAAACCGGCGCCTTTCCGGTGCTTTATGATGAGCGGGTGTCGTCGAGCCTGATCGGCCATCTGCTGCAGGCCGCCAATGGGGCGGCGGTGGCGCGGGGCTCGTCCTGGCTGCGTGAAAAGCTGGGCGAACAGGTTCTGCCCGAAGGGCTGTCGCTGATCGAAGATCCGCACCGCGCCCGGGTCGGTGGCTCGAAACCCTTTGATGCCGAGGGGCTGGCGACCAGGCGGCGGGCGATTGTGGAAGATGGCGTGCTGACCGGCTGGACCCTCGATCTGGCGACCGCCCGGCAATTGGGGATGGACAGCACCGGGTCGGCCGCGCGCGGGCCCCATGGGCCGCCGTCGCCCACGGTGACCAATGTGGCCCTGACCGAGGGTGCCCAGAGCCGTGAGGATCTGCTGCGCGACATGGGCACCGGGCTTCTGGTGACTTCGATGATCGGGTCGACCATCAGCCCGACCACCGGGGATTATTCGCGCGGCGCCAGCGGCTTCTGGGTCGAGAATGGCGAGATCGCCTATCCGGTCAATGAATGCACCATCGCGGGCAATCTGCATGACATGTTGCGCCATCTGCGGCCGGCCAATGATGCACGCCACCATCTGAGCCGGGTGGTGCCGTCGCTGCTGGTCGAAGGGATGACCCTTGCCGGGGCGTGACACGGCACTTCTTGAAGAGGCCGCGCGCGAAGCCGGCGAAATCGCGACCGGGTTCTGGCGCGAGGATCCGCAGGTCTGGGACAAGGGCGGCGACGATCCGGTGAGCGAGGCGGATTTCGCGGTCGACACCCACCTCAAGGAGCGCCTGCTGGCCGCCCGGCCCGAGTATGGCTGGGTGAGCGAAGAGACCGAGGATGACCCGGTCCGGCTGGAGGCCGAGCGGGTGTTCATTGTCGATCCGATCGACGGCACGCGGTCCTTCGTGAAGGGCGACAAGACCTGGGCCCATTCCCTGGCGGTGGCCGAGAAGGGCCGGGTGATTGCGGCCTGCGTGTTCCTGCCGGTGCGCGAAAAGATGTATCTGGGCACCAGGGGCGCGGGCGCGACGCTGAACGGGGCGGCGATCCGGGCCTCCGGGCGGGATGCGCTGGAGGGCGCGTCGGTGCTGAGCCCGAAAGTGAGTTTCAAACCCGAGTTCTGGACCGGTGATCCACCGCAGGTGACGCGCCATTTCCGCCCCTCGCTGGCCTATCGTCTGGCGCTGGTGGCCGAGGGGCGGTTTGATGCGATGCTGACCCTGCGCCCGGCCTGGGAATGGGACATTGCAGCGGGCGCGCTGATTGCCGAAGAGGCGGGCGCCCGGGTGGCGGATCGGCACGGGGGGGCTTTGCGGTTCAACTCACCGGCGCGGCAGACGGCGGGGGTGGTGACCGGGGCGGTGCCGGTGGCAGAGGCCATCCTGTCGCAACTGTCGGACGGCTGACACCAGACTTAATTCATTGGAATAAAAGGAAAGATGCGCGAGGCCGGGCCCCGCGCACCGCTGTCTCATCAGCCCTGATCAAGCGAAAGCGCGACGAAGCGCGGATCGCCCGCGCGGCGCACCAGAAGCAGAATCGACTTGCGCCCCGCCTCTTTCGCATCCTCGATCCGGGCGCCCAGCTCAGAGACCGAGGCGACCCGTTCCTGGCCGGCCTCGATGATCAGATCACCGGCGCGCAGGCCTTTTTCAAAGGCTTCGCTGTCCTCGGCCACATCGGAGACCACGAGGCCTTCGTCATCCTTCGCGAGGCCGAGCTGTTCGCGCAATTCCGGCGTGATGTCGGAAATCGTGAGCCCCATCATCTCATCGGTGATCGGCTCATCGGTCTTGACCGAGGCAGGCACCGCACGTTCGGCTTCCTCGCGGCGGCCGAGCGTGACCATCAGCGTTTCGGTCTCGCCATTGCGGAAGATCTTCACGCGCACTTCCTTGCCGACCGTGGTTTCGCCCACTTTGCGGACCAGCCCGCGGGTGTCGTCGACCTCCGTGCCGTCGAAGGTCAGGATCACGTCACCGGCTTCCATGCCGGCCTCCATCGCCGGGCCTTCGGGCACATCGGTGACCAGCGCACCCCGCGCCTCTTCAAGCCCGAGCCCCTCGGCCAGATCCTCGGTCACGTCCTGGATGCGCACGCCGAGCCAGCCGCGCCGGGTTTCGCCGAAGTCGCGAAGCTGGGCGATGACGTTTTCCGCCACCCGCGAGGACATGGCAAACCCGATGCCGATCGAGCCGCCATTGGGCGACAGGATCGCGGTGTTCACGCCGATCACATCGCCGTTCATGTTGAAGAGCGGACCGCCCGAATTGCCGCGGTTGATGGCGGCGTCGGTCTGGATGTAGTCGTCATAGCTGCCCGACAGCGCGCGACCCCGGGCCGAGACGATGCCGGCCGAGACCGAAAAGCCCTGCCCCAGCGGGTTGCCCATGGCCATGACCCAGTCGCCCACGCGGGCCTCTTCGCTGTCGCCCCAGTTGACGAATTTCAGCGGCTTGTCGCTTTCGACCTTGAGAAGGGCGAGGTCGGTGTTGGGGTCGGTGCCGATGATTTCGGCTTCCAGTTCAAAGCCTTCGAAGAATTCGATCAGGATTTCGTCGGCGCCCTGGATGACGTGGTTGTTGGTGACGATGAAGCCATCTTCGGAGATCACGAAGCCGGAGCCGAGCGCCTGGCTGCGCCGGGGCCGGTTGTTGTTGTTGCCGCCGGGCCCGTTGCGATCCATGAAATCACGGAAGAAATCTTCGAACGGAGAGCCGTCGGGCACCACCGGCCCGGGTTGGGTCGAGGTGGCGACGGTGGTCGAGGTGGTGATGTTGACCACCGATGGGCTCACCTGATCGGCCAGATCAGCAAAGCTGCCGGGCCGGGATTGCGCCGGGGCGGCCAGCGCCTGAACCAGCAGGAAGGCCAGGCCCAGCAGGGCCAGCCAGACCATCTGCAGGGGGTGGGTCGATTGACGGGTGGCGACGATGGGTTTCACGCTCTCCTCCTTCAAAAAGGCAATGTCGCTTGGGCACGACTCTGTGTCAGTATCCTTTCAGATAGGTTCACGGCAGCGCAATCCCAGGGTTTGTCGCGATTCATCACTGTGGCGTGAGGCGCGCAGGGCCGCCGGGCGGGCCCGCGGGGGCGTGACGAGGGCTTGCCCTCCGGGCCATCGGGGCTGTAGAACTCCCGAATACCCGCGACAGATGTGGACCTCATGGACAAGATACCTTTGACCCGCGCGGGCCATACCGCGCTGAACGCCGAATTGAAAAAACTCAAGAGCGAAGAGCGCCCCGCCGTGATCAAGGCGATTGCCGAGGCCCGCGAGCATGGCGACCTGTCGGAGAATGCCGAATATCACGCCGCCCGCGAGAAGCAGAGCTTTATCGAAGGTCGGGTGAAGGAGCTGGAAGGCATTCTGGGTCTGGCCGATGTCATTGATCCGGCAAGTCTTTCCGGTGCGATCAAGTTCGGCGCCACGGTTCAGATCGTCGATGAGGATACCGACGAGGAAAAGACCTATCAGATCGTTGGCGAGCCGGAGGCGGATATCGAAAGCGGCAAGCTGAACCTGAAATCCCCGCTGGCGCGCGCGCTGATCGGCAAGGATGAAGGCGATTCGGTGGAAGTGCGCACGCCGGGTGGCGAAAAGAGCTATGAAATCCTGAAGATCGACTACATCTGATCCGATAGGCCCATCATGTCCGACAAAAGCCCCGAGCCCCGTGTCGATCTGGGTGTCTATGCCCGTGTGGAGCACCGCACCGGGCTGGATCCGGCCTACAAGATCGGGATTGCCGTTTCGGTGATCTGGGTTGTGATGGTTCTGCTCTTTGCCGCCGTTCTCGGGCTGGGCGACAGCAGCGTGCTGGGGCCGCTGCGGTTTCTGATCTTCTTTCTGGTGCTGACGCTGCCGGTGGCGCTGATCTGGCTCGCCGCCCTCGCGGCCAGGAGCGCGGCGGTCATTCGCGATGAAAGCACGCGGTTGCAGGCCTCGATGGATGCGATGCGGCAGATCTATGTGAGCCAGGCGCAATCGGCCGCCACCACCATGACGCCGGGGGTGGAGCGCAAGATCGATGCGCTGACCGAGGCGCAGAAACGGGCCGAGGAGGCGATCAAGACCTTCATCTCCTCGCCCAGCACGCCCGAGCCGGTGCGCCCGCTGACCCCGCAGCCGCCGCCGCCCGCGCCGCAGCCGCCCGAGGAACAGCCCGCGCTGGCGCTCGCCACCCCCGAAGGACAGGCGAGCCATGCGGTCACCGTGGGCGATGTGATCACGGCGATGAATTTTCCCGAAACCGCCGAGGATCGTGCGGGCTTTGCCGCCCTGCGCCGGGCGCTGTCGGATCACCGGGTGTCGGGGCTCATTCGGGCCAGCCAGGATGTGCTGACGCTGCTGAGCCAGGACGGGATCTACATGGATGATCTGACCCCGGACCGGGCGCGCCCGGAAATCTGGCGCAAGTTTGCCGCAGGCGAGCGCGGCCATGTGATTTCCGGTTTGGGCGGGATCCGCGACCGGTCGTCGCTGGCGCTTTCGTCGTCACGGATGCGCAAGGATCAGATCTTTCGCGACACGTCGCATCATTTCCTGCGGTCCTTCGACCGGACCCTTTCGAAGATGATCGAGGATCTGTCGGATCAGGAGATCGCCGCCCTGGCCGAGACCCGCACGGCGCGGGCCTTCATGCTGCTGGGCCGGGTGGCGGGCATTTTCGACTGACCCCTGTCAGAACAGGAACAGATCGTCCTCATGCTCGTCCTGGGGCCGGGTGTGTTCGAATTCTTCCACCGGGATCTGCGGCAGGTAGAGCACATGGAGATGATCGCCGTCGTGGTGGTGGTCGCCGTGGTGATCATTGTCATGGTCGTGATCGCCGTGCAGATCCACGTGGTCATGGTCATCATCGGACATGACCTTTGCGGCGGCCAGCACCGGGGCGGCGCCGATCCCGCCGGTGAAGAGCCCCACCAGCATCGCCAGAAGGCCGAGGATGATGCCGCCTCCGCCGCCACCACCATCGCCGCCATCGGCCAGCGGGACATTGTTGCTGCTTTCTTCGGCCGGCTCATCATCGCCATCGAGCCCGTAGAGCGCCTGGGCGCCGGCCTTGTCGCCCTCGCCCAGGTCATCAGCGGTCAGGATCGCGTTCATGATCAGGTCGTTGTCGCGGGCGCTGATCGGATCGCCGATTTCCCAGGGGTGGCCGAGGCCGATCACATGGCCGATTTCATGGAGGGCGACGGCGAAGAAATTCATCGTGTCCGGGTCGGAATCCGCAAAGGGCGACCAGGAGTAATCGGAGTTGAATTCGATTTCGGCAAAGAGCGGTTCCGCCAGACCGGTGCCGAAGGTGGGCGCAAAGGCGGTGCCCACGGCGCCGTCATTGGCCGCAACGGAATCGGTGCTGAAGGAAGCGGCCTGCACGGTGATGTCGGCCGAGCCCGAGACTTCGCGGAAATTCACCGCCGCCACGTCTTCCCAGGCCTGGAAGGCCGCGCTGAGCGCCGTGTCGAGTGCGGCGGTCGCGCCCCCCGGCGACGCCAGACCGTCGAGATCATCGGACCAGGTGATGGTTCCGCTGGGCGTGCCGAGCACCGGCGCGCCCCATTTGACGTTGGTAAGCTGATACATGACACCCCCGATCACACCGACCCAAGGTCAGCTTTAAGGGAGAATCACTTGCAAAAAAAGGAATATGGGCGAGGTGGCAAAGACTTGCCGATGGTCAGCCGTGATCCTTCATCAGCCGGGCTTTCTGGCGGTTCCAGTCGCGCTTGGCGTCGCTTTCGCGCTTGTCATGGAGCTTCTTGCCCTTGGCGAGGCCGATCTTGATCTTCGCCCGGCCCTTGTGATTGAAATACATGACCAGCGGCACCAGGGTCATGCCCTTGCGCTGGGTCGCGTTCCACAGATCCGAAAGCTCTTTCTTCGACACCAGAAGCTTGCGCTTGCGCCGGTCCTCGTGCCCGAACATGGCCTGCTCATAGGGTGCGATATAGGCGTTCACCAGCCACAGCTCGCCCTCATCCACATGGGCATAGCTTTCGGCGATGTTCGACTGGCCGGTGCGCAGGGATTTCACTTCGGAGCCCAGCAGCTGGATGCCGCATTCGAGATCATCCTCGATCGCATAATCATAGCGCGCCCGCCGGTTCTCGGCGATCACCTTGTAATTCGGGTTGTCCTTGGGTTTGGCCATGGGTCGGCAGATAGGGATTTGTGGCGCCCCTGTCCAGACGGGGTGACACGGTTACCCCCGCCTTAAGGGGATCTTCAGGGCGTTCCTTTATCCCTGAACGAGCAGCAGACCCCAATCCGAAAGCAGCACCTGAGGCGACCGGGATAGATGCCACGCTACGACCACTACTGGGGAAGCGGTTCCCTCTCGATCTATAACGAGCCGGGCCACCCTGACGCTGCGCCCACCGCGGGCGCGGTCGGCAATGGCGAGAACGATGTTCTGGTCATGGATGTCAGCGGTGCGACCCTTTTCAACTATGCCTACTTCTTCATGGGCGATTGGAACAGCTAAGCCACCGACGATACGACCCAGGAAAATGCAACCAATTCCGATCACTGGTTCATCGTGCTGCCCACCGGCTGGTACGCCAATCTGCAATTCGTCAGAACCGATGATGGAATGTCCAATCTCGAATACCACGATTACTCGGCCTGGGTCATCTATGATGCAGGCGGCAGCGCACGATCCTTTGCCGGGTATTGGAGCGTCATCGGCGACGGCACCAATGTCACCTTCATCGACGACATCAACAACGCGCCGCCCTGTTTCACCGCCGGACAAAAGGTGCGTTGCGCGGGCGGGCAGATGGTCCCGATTGAAAAGCTGACCATCGGCAGCCTCGTCGAAACCCGCGACAACGGCCCCCTGCCGGTGCGCTGGATCGGCTCCAGCCTGGTCACCGGCGAAACCCTGCGCCAGTTCCCCAACCGCCGCCCGGTGAAATCCGCGAAAGACGCGCTGGGGGATCATCCCGAATTTTCAGTCTCGCAACAGCACCGGATGTTCCACGATGGTGCGGAAGAACGGCTGATCCCCGCCAAGTTTCTCGTCGACGGCGACAGGATCGCGATTGACGACGCGGTGGACGAGGTGACCTATTTCCACATCATGTTCGACAGTCATCAGATCGTCGAAGTGGACGGGTTCTGGTCGGAGAGCTTCTATCCCGGCGAGTACATCATGGGCGCGGTCGAACCGCAGGTCGCCGAGGAAATCCGGTTCTTCTTTCCCGATCTGGAAGCCGAAACCGCCCAGGATGCCTATGGCCCGCTCTGCCGGAAACCCGTGAAGAAACGAGAAGTGCAGCTGCTGCTCGGCCAGCCCGGGTGAGCGCCGGGCAGGCAGCGCGGCCCTGCGTCAATGCCGCCCGGACTTTTCAACCGCCCACCGCTTGACGCCCCCGCGTTAACGTCGAATATCCGCCCATGCTGAGCCAGATCATCATCGGAATTCTTCTCACCCTGGGCACCATCGTGATTGCCTCGCTGGGCTGGTGGGGGCTGGAGACGGCGATCCGGCGGCTGCATCGCTGGTCGCAGCGCCCGCCGCACGGGCTGAAGCTGATGACGATCCTGTTCCTGTCGCTGACCGGGAACCTCTTGATCATCATCGCCTCGGTGCTGCTCTGGGCGGTGGCCTATATGGGGCTGAGCATCTTCACCACCTTCGAGGCGTCGGTCTATTTCGCCCTCGTCGCCTTCACCACTCTGGGGTTCGGGGACATTCTGCTGCCCACCGAATGGCGATTGCTGAGCGGCATGGCGGCCGCCAATGGTCTGTTGCTTTTCGGCCTGGTCACCGCGACGCTGGTGGAGGCCCTGAGGGATATCCGCCAGCGTCAGAGACGGCGTTAGAGAGGCCCCTAAAGCAGGCCTGCGTGCTCCATCGCGGCACGGATCTGGGCCTTCACGGGGTCGGTGAGACCCACATGGGGCAGGCGCACCTCGTCGGTGCATTTGCCGAGAAGCGACAGGCCGTATTTCGCGCCCACCAGCCCCGGTTCGGCAAAGATCGCGATATGCAAGGGCATCAGCTGGTCGGTGATCTCGAGCGCGAGGGCATAATCGCCCGCCGCACAGGCCGCCTGCATCCGGGCGCAGAGCGCCGGCGCCACATTGGCGGTCACCGAAATGCAGCCGACGCCGCCATGGGCGTTGAAGCCCAGCGCCGTGGCATCTTCGCCGGACAATTGAACAAAATCCTTACCGCAGGCCAGCCGCTGCTGCGGCACGCGGCTGAGATCCGCGGTGGCATCCTTGACGCCGATGATGCGCGGCAAGTCTGCGAGACGGGCCATGGTGTCGACCGACATGTCGACCACCGAGCGGCCGGGAATGTTGTAGATCACGATCGGCAGATTGGCGGCGTCATGCATCGCCTTGAAATGCTGATAGAGCCCTTCCTGGGTGGGCTTGTTGTAGTACGGCGTGACCACCAGGGCGGCATCGGCGCCGACTTGTTCAGCATGCTTGATCAATCGCACGCCTTCTTCGGTATTGTTCGAGCCGGCACCGGCAATCACCGGCACCCGGCCGGAGGCGGTTTTCACGACGATTTCAATCACTTCATCGTGTTCGTCATGGGACAGGGTCGGGCTTTCGCCGGTGGTGCCGACGGGGACGAGACCGGTGGAGCCGCATTCGATCTGCCAGTCCACCAGCGATTTGAGCGCATCCTTGTCCACGGCACCGTCTTTGAACGGGGTGACCAGAGCGGGAAGAGACCCTTGGAACATGATGCGTTTCTCCTAGATTCTGCCCGGGCGGGCGTGCAACGGGCGGACACTATAACCCGGGTCGAGAATTGCCAAGATGGGGAGAACATGCTTTTCTGCTCCGGCAGAGGGGCACGAGTGAACGAAATGCTGTCAAAGTTCAAAGCCCTTGTTGCGGCTTTTCTTATTTGTCTTCCGGGCCCTGGGGCGCTGGCGCAAGCGAGCGCCGAGATCGCGGGCTATGGCCGGGCGCTGGAGGCGATGCGCGCGGGCGACTGGCCGCTCGCCCTGCGTCAGGCCGAGGCGGCGGGGCCGGTGGCGCGCGACATCCTCGAATGGCACCGGCTGCGCGCCGGGCGCGGTGATTTCGATGCGGTGCAGAGGTTTCTGGCGCGGCGCGGCGACTGGCCGGGGCTGAAGCTGTTGCGGCGCGAATCCGAGACGGTTCTGCCGATTGGCGCCCGGGCCGATGAGGTCATCGCCTTTTTCCGCGCCCATCCGCCCCAGACCGGGCCCGGCGCGCGGGCGCTGATTGCGGCCTATCAGGCCAAGGGGCAGCATACGGTGGCGGCGGCGGAAGCGGTGCTGGCCTGGCGCACCAAGATCATGGCGCCCTCGGACGAGGCGGTGCTGTTGCGGCAGTTCGGCGATGTGCTGGCGCCGCATCATGAAGCGCGGATGGACATGCTTTTGTGGCGCAACGCCTCGAAAAGTGCCGCACGGATGGAAGGGCTGGTGTCGGAAGGCTGGCGCGCCCTGGCCACCGCCCGGCTGGAATTGCGCAAGAATTCCAAGACTGTGGATCCGCTGATCGCCAAGGTTCCGGCGAAGCTGCGCGACACCGCGGGGCTGAATTTCGAGCGCATGCAATGGCGGGCGCGGCGCGGCAAGGAGGCGTCGGCCATCGATCTGATGCTGGAGGCCAGCCGGGGCGATCTGGGCCGGCCGGAATTCTGGGCGCGCTGGCGGCGCAGTTTTGCCCGCTCCGAGATGCGGGCGGGCCGGATCGACCGGGCCTATGCGCTGGCCTCGAACCACGGGCTGGAACGCGGGTCTTCCTTTGCCGATCTGGAATGGCTCGCGGGCTATCTGGCGCTGACCTATCGCGAGGACGGGGCCACGGCGCTGAAGCATTTCCTGCGCTTTCGCGGCGCGGTGGAAACGCCGATTTCGCTGGGGCGCGCGGGCTATTGGGAAGGCCGCGCCCATGAGGCGCTGGGGGATGCGGAAAATGCCCGGCTCGCCTATGCCTTTGGCGGCGAATATCAGACCAGTTTCTACGGGCTGCTGGCGGCCGAACGGGCGGGGCTGGATCTGAAACCCGACCTGACCGGGCAGACCGAATATCCGCGCTGGCGCACGACCTCGCTGCCGCAAAGCTCGGTTTTTCAGGCCGCACAGATCTTCATGGCGGCGGGCGAGATCAACCGGGCGGAGCAGTTCCTGCGTCATCTGGCCGAGACCCTGCCGCGCGACGAAATCGGTGCGCTGGGGGATTACGTGCTGGACCGGGGCGAGCCTCATCTGGCGGTGATGATCGGCAAGCAGGCGGCGCGGCGCGGCCTGACCCTGCCGAAGATGTATTTTCCCCTCGCGCCCCTGGGGATCAGCGATTATCCGGTGCCGCGCGAGCTGGCGCTGGCGATTGCCCGGCGGGAAAGCGAATTCGATCCCGGGGTGCAAAGCGGCGCGGGCGCGCGCGGTCTGATGCAGATCATGCCGGGGACCGCCAAGGCGGTGGCCGATTATCTGGAGATCCCCTATTCCCAGGCCCGGCTGATCACCGATCCGCCTTATAATGCCCGGCTGGGCACGGCCTATCTGGATGAGCTGATGGCGATGTTCGACGGCAATATGGTGATGGTGTCGGCGGGCTACAATGCCGGGCCGTCCCGTCCGATCCGCTGGATGAAGGAGCGCGGCGATCCGCGCCGGGATGCGGTGGATGTGATCGACTGGATCGAGCACATTCCGTTCAACGAAACCCGGAATTACGTGATGCGGGTGACCGAAAGCCTGCCGGTCTATCGCGCCCGGCTGACCGGTGAGTTGGGCCCGGTGCGGCTGCGCCAGGAATTGGTGGCCCGGCCCGGCCATGAGCGGCAGGCCCTGAAAGGGCGGATGCAGCGCCCGCGACCGCGGCCTGATCGCTGATCAGCCGCCGATCGGGCCGCGCAGGCCGCCGGTCTGGCCCCGGTCGAGCAGCAGGTGATCGAGCACCACGGCGGCGGCCATGGCTTCGGCCACCGGCACCGCGCGAATGCCGACGCAGGGGTCATGGCGGCCCTTGGTGACGATTTCGCTCGCTTCGCCCGATTTGGTGATCGTGCCGCGCGGGGTCAGGATCGACGAGGTCGGTTTGACCGAGAACCGCACCACGATGTCCTGACCGGTGGAAATGCCGCCCAGGATGCCGCCTGCGTGGTTGGAGGAAAATTCCGGGCCGTTTTCGCCCATGGAGATTTCATCCGCATTGGCTTCGCCCGTCAGACGCGCGGCCGCCATGCCTTCGCCGATCTCGACGCCTTTGACCGCGTTGATGCTCATCATGGCGGCGGCCAGATCGGTGTCGAGCTTGCCGTAGATCGGGGCACCCAGGCCCGGCGGGCAGCCCTTGATCGTCACTTCGATCAGCGCGCCGACGGAGGACCCCGCCTTGCGCAGACCGTCGAGATAGATCGCCCAGTCTTCGGCGGCCTGGGCGTCGGGGGTCCAGAACGGGTTCTGGCTGATCTGGGCCCAGTCGAAATTGGCGCGGTCGATGTCACGCTCGCCCATGCCGACCATATAGCCGGTGATGGAAAGGCCGGGCGCGAGTTGCGCCAGGGCTGCACGCGCAACCCCGCCGGCGGCGACGCGCGCCGCGGTTTCGCGGGCCGACGACCGGCCGCCGCCGCGGTAGTCGCGGATGCCGTATTTCTGCCAATAGGTGATATCCGCATGGCCGGGTCGGAATTTCTCGGCAATCTCGCCGTAATCCTTCGACCGCTGGTCGGTGTTGCGGATCATCAGCTGGATCGGCGTGCCGGTGGTCACACCTTCGAAGGTGCCCGACAGGATCTCCACCGCATCGGCCTCACGGCGCTGGGTGGTGAATTTGTTCTGGCCCGGTTTGCGCATGTTGAGCCAGACCTGCAGCATCTCTTCGGTGATCGGCACGCCCGGCGGGCAGCCGTCAACCGTGGCGCCGAGCGCCGGTCCGTGGCTTTCGCCCCAGGTGGTGACCCGGAAAAGATGTCCGTAGGTGTTGAGGCTCATGATCCCGCTCCTTCTTGCCTGTCTGTTAGCCGCTCTGGCCGCGAAGGGGAAGCATCGCCTAATCGGTGACGAAATCGGCCCGGCTGTAGCCCTGCAGGAAGAGGCAGGCGCTGAGGTCGCCGTGGTCGATCGCATAGGGTGCCGCTTCGGCCACCACCGGCTTGGCATGGACCGCAACACCCATGCCCGCGCGGCCGATCATGCCGAGGTCATTGGCGCCGTCGCCGATGGCAATGGCGCGGCTGACATCGGGGGAGAGCCGTTCGAGCTGGTCGACCTTGGCATCACGGCCCAGGATCGGGCGGGCCACATCGCCGGTGAGTTTACCGTCCTCGATCAGCAGGCGGTTGGCATGGGCTTCATCGAAGCCGAGCTGGGCCGCGACTGCTTCGGCGAACTGGATGAACCCGCCCGAGACCAGGGCGGTCTGGGCGCCATGGGCCTTCATGGTGCGGACCAGTTCGCGGCCGCCGGGGGCGAGCGAGATGCGGCTGTCGAGCACCTGCGCGATCACACCCGCGTCGAGCCCGGCCATCAACCCGACCCGTTCCAGCACCGCCTCTTCGAAGTTCAACTCGCCGTTCATCGCCCGCACGGTGATCGCCGCGACCCGTTCGCCGACGCCGGCCGCATCGGCCAGTTCGTCGATACATTCCTGGCCGATCATGGTCATGTCCATGTCGGCGATCAGGAGTGTTTTGCGGCGCGCCTCATCCTCGATGCAGTTGAGATCAACGGGCTGGTCCGCGAGGCTTGCGCGGACCTCGGCGAGGTTGGTGGGCCGGGTGGCGACGGGAAACTCGGCGGCTTCGTCGGGGGAGAGCCAGAGCGCATCGCCGGTGGCGCCGAAGGCCCCTTGCAGGGCGGAGACCAGAGCGGGGTCGAGGGCGCCTTGCGGTGCGATAAGGGAAATGAGGGGCATGGCGGTCTCCTGAGGTCGGCAATGCCTTGGCTCTAGCGGAGAACGGCCTGCCGGAAAAGAGCCGGGCGGGCCCTGATGGACCCGCCCGCTCTGTCTTGTGTCCGGCTCAGAAGTGGACCGATTTCGAATCGAGCGGCGTCTGCTGCGGCGGGGCGAACTTGGTCAGGTCGATGCCTTCGACGGCGGTCTTGTATTCCTCCATCGTGGGCGTGCGCCCGAGGATTGCCGAGAGCACCACCACCGGGGTCGAGGCCAGGAGCGATTCGCCTTTCTTGGTCTCGCTGTCGGCCACGACGCGGCCCTGGAAGAGGCGGGTCGAGGTGGCGAGCACGGTGTCGCCTTTCGCCGCTTTTTCCTGGTTGCCCATGCAGAGGTTACAGCCGGGGCGTTCGAGGTAGAGAATGTTCTCATACTCGGTCCGCGCCGTGGTCTTGGGCGCCGTATCATCGAACTCGAAGCCCGAGTATTTCTGCAGCACTTCCCAGTCGCCCTCTTCCTTCAACTCGTCGATGATGTTGTAGGTGGGGGCGGCGAGCACGAGAGGCGCCTGGAAGTCGACCGAGCCATTGGCCTTTTCCAGATTGCGCAGCATCTGGGCGACGATCTTCACATCGCCCTTGTGCACCATGCAGGAACCGACGAAGCCAAGATCCACTTTCTTTTCAGCGTTGTAGAAAGAAATCGGGCGGATCGTGTCATGGGTGTAGCGCTTGGAGACATCGGCGTTGTTCACATCCGGGTCGGCGATCATCGGCTCGGTGATGGCGTCAAGATCGACCACGACTTCGGCGAAATATTTCGCATTGTCATCGGGCCGCAGTGCCGGTTTCTCGCCCGATTTGATCTCGGCAATCCGCTTGTCGGCAATGTCGATCAGCCCCTGGAGCATCTTGGCGTCGTTCTCCATGCCCTTCTCGATCATGATGCCGATCCGGTGCTTGGCGATTTCCAGCGATTCAATCAGTGTGTCGTCGTTGGAGATGCAGATCGAGGCTTTCGCCTTCATCTCGGCGGTCCAGTCGGTGAAGGTGAAGGCCTGGTCGGCCAGCAGCGTGCCGATATGCACTTCGATGATCCGGCCCTGGAAGACGTTGTCGCCGTGCTGGGCGAGCATCTGCATCTGGGTCGCATGCACCACGTCGCGGAAATCCATGTGGTCGGCCATCTTGCCCTTGAAGGTCACCTTGACCGATTCCGGGATCGGCATGGTGGCTTCGCCGGTGGCGAGTGCCAGCGCCACGGTGCCCGAGTCGGCCCCGAAGGCCACGCCCTTGGACATGCGCGTGTGGCTGTCGCCACCGATGATGATGGCGCGGTCATCCACGGTGATGTCGTTCAGCACCTTGTGGATCACGTCGGTCATCGAGTGATAGACGCCCTTGGGGTCACGCGCGGTGACCAGGCCGAATTTGTGCATGAACGCCATCAGGCGTGGGGTGTTGGCCTGGGCTTTCAGATCCCAGACCGAGGCGGTGTGACAGCCCGACTGATAGGCGCCATCGACCTTGGGCGAGAGCACGGTGGCGGCCATGGCTTCCAGTTCCTGGGAGGTCATGAGGCCGGTGGTGTCCTGGGAGCCGACGATGTTCACGGTCACGCGCACATCAGAGCCTGCATGCAGGACGGAACCGGCGGGCACGCCCACGGCATTGGCGTTGAAGATCTTTTCGACCGCCGTGAGGCCCTGACCTTCGTGGCTGATCAGCTTCGACGGTGCGAAGGCGGATTTCAACTCGATGCCAAGTGTTTCACAGGCGAATGTCTGGAGTTTCTTGCCGAAGACGATGGCGTAGGAACCGCCCGCCTTCATGAATTCGACCTTCTGGGGCGTGAAGGAGGAGGCCATGTCGACCAGCTCCTCGTCGCCTGCTTCGTTGAAGAGTTTCTTCTTCTTGGTGTTGATGGTCATCACCGTGCCGGTGGCGACGGAATATTTTTCCTCCAGCACCGGGTTGCCGTCGTTGTTGAGGATCGGGTTGCCGTCCTCATCGACTTTCTTGACCCAGTTTTTCAGATCGACGCCGATGCCACCGGTCACACCGACGGTGGTCTGGAAGATCGGCGAAATGCCGTTGGTGCCAGCCACGACGGGGGCGATGTTGACGAAGGGCACATAGGGCGAGGCCTGCTTGCCGGTCCAGAGGGCGACATTGTTCACACCCGACATCCGAGAGGAGCCCACGCCCATGGTGCCCTTTTCGGCAATCAGCATGACGCGCTTGTCGGGATGCTGCAGTTTCAGCGCCTCGACTTCCTTCTGAGCCTTTTCGGAGATGAAGCATTTGCCGTGCAGTTCGCGGTCGGAGCGCGAATGGGCCTCGCCGCCGGGCGAGAGAAGGTCGGTCGAGATATCGCCTTCGGCGGCGATATAGGTGACGACTTTGATCTCTTCTTCCACATCGGGAAGCTTGGTGAAGAACTCGGCATCCGAGTAGCTGACCAGCACGTCCTTGGCGATGGCATTGCCCGCCTCATAGGCGGCTTTCAGACGGTCGGTGTCGGCGTCATAGAGGAAGACCTGGGTTTTCAGAACCTCGGCGGCATCCTTGGCGATGGCTTCGTCCTTGCCAAGGGCCAGGTCGAGAAGCACCTCCACCGAGGGGCCGCCTTTCATGTGCGACAAGAGTTCGAAGGCGAAGGCGGGAGTGATTTCCGGCACCTCGGCAGCGCCCAGGATGATTTCCTTGAGGAAGGCCGCTTTCACGCCGGCGGCAGAGGTGGTGCCGGGCAGCGTGTTGTAGATGAAGTATTTCAGCGAATCTTCACGATGTTCATGGCCCGCATCCTTGATCTGGGCGACGATTTCCCGGGTCAGGTCGGCGGCGTCGATCGGCTTGGGGCTGAGCCCCTGGTCCTTGCGGGTTTCGATTTCGGCGAGGTAATCAGCATAGAGGCTCATGGCTTTTTCCGGCGGTTGGACGTTAAGGACAGGGGCGCGAAAGGCAAAAATCCCGGTGGCGGGGCGCCCGGCGCGATATTTGTATGCAGCGGTATACCAAACCTGCTCAAGATGCAAGTTTCCCTTTGAAACATGGTTGAGCGTTCCTGAGGCCCCGCTGCGCCCCCAGCTAAAGAACTTGCCCGCAAAGCGCAATCTTTCCGGTCTTCTGCCCGCTCCCGGAGAGCAGGGGTGTTTCGGGGCGTGGGGATCGGGGTTTACAAAAAACATGAATCATGTTTCAACTTTGGGCCATATACATCCGAGGGAGGAAAAGGATGAGACGGATTTTCGCGCTGACCGCCGTGATGGCGACGGCCATACCCGCCCATGCCGAGATCACCATTGCTCATGTCTATGGCAAGACCGGCCCGTTCGAAGCCTATGCGGCGCAGTCCCATAACGGGCTGATGATGGGGCTGGAATATGCCACCGGGGGGACGATGGAAGTGAACGGCGAGAAGATCGTCGTGATCGAGAAGGACACCCAGCTGGACCCCGCGCGCGGCAAGGCGCTGTTGGCCGAAGCCTATGGCGATGATGATGCCGCCATTGCGGTGGGGCCTGTCAGCTCGGGCGTGGCGCTGGCCATGTTGCCCGTGGCCGAGGAATACGAGCGGGTGTTGATCGTGGAACCCGCCGTGGCCGACAGCATCACCGGCGACAACTGGAACCGCTATATCTTCCGCACCGGGCGCAATTCGTCCCAGGATGCGGTCGCCAATGCGGTGGCCCTGGGCGGTGAAGGTGTCACCGTGGCAACGCTGGCGCAGGATTATGCCTTTGGCCGGGACGGCGTTGCCGCCTTCAAGGAAGCCCTCGAAGCCACCGGGGCCAAGGTGGCCCATGAGGAATATGTGCCGACCGACACCACCGATTTCACCGCCGCTGCGGAACGGATCTTCAACGCCATGGGCGATGTGGACGGCGACAAGAAGCTTTTCATCATCTGGGCCGGTGGCGGCAACCCGATGTCGAAGATCAACGCCATGGACCCGTCGCGCTTTGGCGTCGAGATTGCCACCGGCGGCAACATCCTTGCCGCGCTGAAAGCCTACAAGGAACTGCCCGGGATGGAGGGGGCCACCTATTATTACTATGAGATTCCGCAGAACCCGGTGAATGACTGGCTGGTGAAAGAACATTTCGCGCGCTTTGACGGCCCGCCCGATTTCTTCACCGCCGGTGGCATGAGCGCCGGGATCGCCGTGGTCGAGGCGCTGAAAAACGCAGGCTCCACCGATGCGGAAGACCTGATCGCCACCATGGAAGGCATGGAATTCGACAGCCCCAAGGGCAAGATGATGTTCCGCGCCGAGGATCATCAGGCGATGCAGCCGATGTATCACTTCCGCACCGAAATCCAGGACGGCAAGGATTACGGTGTGCCGGTGCTGGTGCGCGAGTTGGGCATCGACGAGATGAACATTCCGATCCGCAACCAGTGATCGGTCCCGGCCCGGGGGGCGCCTCCCGGGCCAAAAACCCAACCTTTTTCGAGACATGACATGACCCGGACTTTGCTTCAGACCGAGGGTTTGACGGTGCGTTTTGGTGGCCATGTGGCGGTGGATGCGGTGTCCTGTGCCTTTGAGGCCGGGGAACTGACCGCCATCGTCGGCCCCAATGGCGCTGGCAAGACCACCTATTTCAACCTGATCTCGGGCCAGATCCCGGCGAGCGCCGGCACGGTCACGCTGGATGGTCAGGACATCACCCGGCAATCGGTGGCGCAACGCTGCAAGGCGGGGCTGGGGCGCGCGTTTCAGTTGACCAATCTCTTCCCCGCGCTTTCCGTGCTGGAAAACGTGCGGCTGGTCATTCAGGCCCATGCCCATCAAGGCGTGAACCTCTGGTCCACCGCGATCAGCCACACGGAACTGACCGAAGCGGCAGAAGCGGTGCTGGAACGGGTGCGGCTGGCGGATCAGGCCCACGCCGTGGTGTCCGAACTCTCGCACGGCAATCAGCGCAAGCTGGAAGTGGCGATGCTGATCGCGCTCGACCCCAAGGTCTATATGTTCGACGAACCGACGGCGGGGATGAGCGTTGATGAGGCCCCCGTGGTGCTGGACCTGATTGCCGAGTTGAAGGACCAGCGCGACCGCACGGTGCTGCTGGTCGAACACAAGATGGACGTGATCCGCACCCTGGCCGACCGGATCATCGTTTTGCACAACGGGGCGCTGGCGGCAGATGGCGATCCGGAAACGGTGATGGCCTCGGACGTGGTGCAGGAGGCCTATATGGGCAAGGAACTGGAAGATGTCTGATC
This sequence comes from Silicimonas sp., assembly GCA_025800205.1. Lineage (GTDB taxonomy): Bacteria > Pseudomonadota > Alphaproteobacteria > Rhodobacterales > Rhodobacteraceae > CALKXV01. The sequence goes on from JAOXSD010000050.1 coordinate 22,013, forward strand.
CGATCCTGCGGCTTTCGGGGCTTTATACCGACATTGCGCAATATCACATCCTGCAAGGCGTGGACCTTGAGGTGCCGCGCGGACAGGTGACCATGCTTCTGGGCCGCAACGGGGTGGGCAAGACCACCACCTTGCGGTCGATCATCGGCCATTGGCAGGCGCGCGCCGGTTCGATCACCTTTGACGGGGCGGATGTGACCGCCCTGCCCGTCGCCTCCCGCGTCAAGGCCGGCATGGGCTATGTGCCCGAGGATATGGGGATTTTCACCGATCTGACGGTGGAGGAAAACATGCGGCTGGCCGCCCGGTCCGGGCCGTTGGATGCGGCGCGGCTGGAGTGGATTTTCGGGGCGTTTCCCGCGCTCAAGACCTTCTGGGGCGCCGAGGCGGGCAACCTCTCGGGCGGGCAGAAACAGATGCTGTCGATTGCCCGCGTGATGGCGGAGGAGCGCAAGCTTTACCTGATCGACGAGCCCACCAAGGGGCTGGCCCCGGCCATCGTGTCGACCATGTCGCGCGCTTTGCGCGATCTGAAGGAGCAAGGCGCGTCGATCCTGCTGGTGGAGCAGAATTTCGCTGTGGCGCGCGCGCTGGGCGACAGCGTGGCGGTGATGGATGACGGCAAGATCATCTGGACCGGCGAGATGGCCGAACTGGCCGAGAACAAGGCCCTGCAGGAGCAGTTGATGGGCCTGAGCATGGAGGTGCATTGAGATGAGCGCGGCCCCCGACCACAACCCGACCTTCGCCGAGGTCACCTTGATGCAGCGGCTGGACAAGGCCCTGCCCGTTTTGTTGATCCCGCTGTTGGTGGTGATCGGCCTTCTCGCCATCGGCAACCCGTCATCCTGGCTGACACTCACCGTTTCGGGCCTGGCCATGGGGATGCTGATCTTTGCCATGGCGTCGGGCTTTACCCTCGTTTTCGGCCTGATGGATGTGATCAACTTCGGCCATGGGGCGTTCATTTCGGTGGGCGCTTTCGTGGGCGTGTCGGTGCTGGCCTGGCTGGGCACATGGACCGAAGCGCCGAGCCTGATGCTGAACGTGCTCGCTGTCCTTTTCGCCGGGATCGCGGCCATGGGGATTTCCGGGTTGCTGGGATGGGGCTTTGAACGGGTGATCGTGCAGCCGGTTTACGGGGCACATCTGAAACAGATCCTTGTGACCATGGGCGGGCTCATTGTCGTGGAACAGATGATCCATGTGATCTGGGGGCCGAACGAGATTTTCATCAACCGGCCCGAGATGCTGAAAGGGGCCATCACCTTCGGGGCTGTCGCCATCGAGAAATTCCGTCTGCTGGCCGTTGCCGTGGGCCTGATCCTGTTTGTCGCCATGCGGCTGGTGCTGAAACGCACCAAGATCGGGCTCATTGTGCGGGCGGGCGTGCAGAACGGCGAGATGGTGCAGGCGCTGGGCTATCGGCTGCGGCTGGTGTTCATCGGGACGTTCATTGCCGGATCGGCGCTGGCCGGATTGGGCGGTGTGCTGTGGGCGCTCTATCAGGAGGTGGTCACGGCCGGGATGGGCGAGCACATGATGGTGCTCGTGTTCATCGTGGTGATCATCGGCGGGCTGGGGTCCGTGGAGGGCGCATTCATCGGCGCGCTGCTGGTCGGGCTGTTGCAGAATTACGTGGCCTTTCTGGAGCCCAAGCTGGCGCTGATTTCCAACATCGGTCTGATGACCGCGATCCTGCTGTGGCGGCCCCAGGGCATGCTGCCGGTGGTCAAGGCAAAGTGAGGGCGTGATGCTGACGAAACTTCTTTCGGGCGACAGCCCCCGGTCGGTGATCCTGTCGGCGCTGCTCATTGCGGTGCTGGTCTGTCTGGCCTTCGCGCCCTTTCTCTTTCCCGGCGTGCGCGCGCTGGAGACGGCGGCGACGATCTGCATTTTCATCGTGCTGGCGGCGAGTTATGACCTGCTCCTGGGCTATACCGGCATCGTGAGTTTTGCCCATACGATGTTCTTTGGCCTGGGTGCTTACGGGGTGGCGCTGGCCTCGACCCATATGGGGCGCGGCTTTGATGCATTGATCGTGGGCACTGTCGCAGGGGCGGTGCTGGCGGCGATTCTGGCGGCGGTGATCGGGCTTTTCTCGCTCCGGGTCCGGGCGATCTTCTTTGCGATGATCACGTTGGCGGTGGCCTCGGCCGTGGCGGTTCTGGTGAGTCAGATGTCGGGGCTGACGGGCGGCGAGGACGGGCTGAACTACAAGATCCCGCGGGAGTTGACGCCGGCCTTCAAGCTGATGGATGACAAGCTTTTCGGGGTGCGGGTGAACGGGAAGCTGTTGAATTACTATCTGGTGTTCCTTGCCTCCTTCGCGCTCGTGCTGGTGATGCTGCGGGTTGTGAATTCGCCCTTTGGCAGGGTGTTGCAGGCGATCCGGGAGAACGATTTCCGGGCCGAGGCGATCGGGTATCATGTGGTCACCTACCGGATCATCGCCACCTGTCTGTCGGCGGCGATTGCGGCGCTTGCGGGCTCGCTCTATGCGATCTGGCTGCGCTATGTGGGGCCGGACACCACGCTCAGCTTCGAGATCATGCTCGATATCCTGCTGATGGTCGTGATCGGCGGCATGGGCACGATCTACGGGGCGATCCTGGGCGCGGTGCTCTTGGTGCTGGCGCAGAATTATCTGCAGGATCTGATGGAGGGCGCAGTTCCGGCGGTCGAGGGGCTGCCCTTGCTGCCGGAACTCTTGAGCCCGGAGCGGTGGCTGTTGTGGCTCGGCATTCTCTTCATCTTGTCGGTCTATTTCTTTCCTACCGGCATCGTCGGTCGGCTGAGAAAGCCGCGCGCATGAGGCTGATCCTGCTCCATGGTTGGACGATGGATGGGTCGGCCTTTGATGATTTGCGGGCGGCCTTGCCCGACATCGAGACGATAGCGCCCGACCTGCCCGGCCATGGCAGCGCAGCGCAGCTGCCTGCCAATCTCGACGCCTGTGCGGACCTCCTGGACCGGCTCTTGGAGGATGGCCCCGCTGCCGTCCTCGGCTGGTCCATGGGGGCGGCGACGATCTGGCGGCGGATTGCGCGCAAGGGTGTCGGCAATATCGCCAAGCTGATCACGGTGGACATGTCGCCCCGGGTGCTGCCCGCGCCCGATTGGCCCCATGGGATCAAGGGCAGCGACGGCGACGCCAGCGCCCTGATTGACCGCGTCGAAGCCAATTGGCCCGACGTGGCGCGTGGCATCGCACACACGATGTTCGCCGAAGGTCCGCCACCCGTTGGCTGGGAGGAAGACCGGACGGCGGCGGCCATTGCCGCAAAGCCGCGCGAGGCCATGCTGGCGCTCTGGCGCGATCTGGTGGCACTGGATGAGCGCGACGTGGTGGCCCGCATTCCCTGCTCCTGGATGGTCGCGCACGGGGCGCAGAGCCGGGTCTATCCGGCCTCCGCAGCTCAGTGGCTGGCCGAGACCGCACCCCATGCGATGATCGAGACTTTTCAACATTCCGGCCATGCGCCACATCTGGAAGAACCCGAGACCTTCGCGCGCCGGTTGCGCCAATTCCTGGAGCTGACATGACCCAAGCCCTGCCCCAGTCCGACAAGACCCCGAAGACGAAACGCGGCAAGGAACGCCGCGCCCAGATCCTGGCCGCCGCCGAGGAAGTCATCGGCACGCTCGGCTATGCTAGCGCCTCGATCGTCGAGATCACCCGGGCGGCGCGCACGGCACCGGGCACCTTCTACGTCTATTTCGACGGCAAGGAGCAGGTGTTCCGCGAACTGGTCGAGGAAATGGGAAACATCACCCGCTCGGTGGTGGCCGAGGCGGTGGCGGATGCGCCGGACCGGCTGAGTGCCGAGCGCGCGGGGCTTTCGGCGTTCCTGCGGTTTTCGGTGGAACGGCCGACGCTTTACCGGATCGTCGAGGAGGCGCGGTTTGTCGATATCGAAGCCTACCGCGCCTATTTCACCCGCTTTGGCGAGGGCTATCAGGCCCATCTCGACGCCGCACTCGCGTCGGGTGAGATCAGCGAGGGCGACAGCGAAGTGCGGGCCTGGGTGCTGATGGGGATCGCAAAATCGCTGGGGGAACGGATGGTGCTGTGGGAGGACGCGCCGGATCACGACCGGGTGGTCGATGCGGCCTTTGCGCTGATCGAAAACGGGTTGAAACCATGAGCAAGGTTCTGGTCGAAACCCGTGCGCTGGAAAGCGGTTCTACTGCCGCGATCCTCACTTTCAACGCGCCGCGCGCCAATGCGCTGGAGCCGGAATTTCTGGCCCAGATCACCCGCGCGCTCGACAGCGTGGCGGGGGCGGATGCGGTGGTGCTGACCTCTTCGGGGCGGAACTTTTCCTCGGGCGGCGATGTGGGCGCCTTTGTGCGCGCCTTTGAAGACGGCACTCCGGTGGACTACGCGCGCCAGGTGGTGCCGCCGTTGCAGAAACTGGTCTACCGGCTCGCCGCTTCCGATCAGATCGTGGGGCTGGCCGGCACCGGTGCGATCACCGGCGGATCGGCGGGGTTTCTTTTCGCCGCCGACTTGGTCGTGCTGTCCCCCGGTGCCTTCATCCAGCCCTATTATGCGGAGGTGGGGTTTGCCCCCGATGGCGGCTGGGCCGCACTTCTGCCGCTGATCATCGGGCCCGCCCATGCCTTGCGCTTGCAGATCGCCAACCGGCGCATCGAGGCGCGGGAGGCGCTGGTGCTCGGTCTGGCGCAGGACATCATCGATCCACCGCTGGAGACCCTGATGGGGCAGTTGAACCGGCTTGATCTGGGGGCGGCGCGCTGTGCCAAGCGGTTGATCTGGACCGAAGCGCGGCTGGCGCAATTGTCCGAGGGGCTGGAGGCGGAGACCCAGGCCTTTCTTGCCCGCATCGCCCTGCCCGAGACCCGGGACGGGATGGGCCGGTTTCTTGACACTCTTGCCCGGGAGAAGGCCTGAGCCATGTTCGACGTGATCCCCGATATGGCCCGGAAACGGGCGCAACTGTCACCCGACGCCCCGGCCTTTGAAGACGGCGGCAAGGTCTGGAGTTTTGCCCAAGTGAACCGCGCCGCCGATGCCATTGCGCAGGGGCTGCGCAATGCGGGGTTCGAGGAAGGCGACCGGATCGCGATCCTGTGTCTCAACCGGATCGAGTTCTTTCTGACGCTCTTTGCCTGCCAGAAGACGGGCATGATCCTCTGT
>JAOXSD010000054.1 GCA_025800205.1 Silicimonas sp.
GTCGCGCCGCAGGTGTTGCATTTCATGCATGTTCCGTTGCGCACCAGGGTGTAGTTGCCGCATTCACCGCAGGCCTCGCCTTCGTAGCCCTGCATCTTGGCTTTGGTACGTGCGTCCATCGTGGTGGTTGTCGTCGCCACCGGCCCGCTGCTCACCGCCAGATTTCCGGCGCCTGCGTCCAGCGCGGCCCCCGCACCGCCCTGAAGCACCACCAGATCCTGGGGCAGACGTTTGCGCAGATAGCCGGTCGAGCTGATCTGCTTCAGCACCTCGAGCGATTTCGACGCCGCCGTTTCACTGAGTTCCTGCAGATTGGACAGGCCCTCTTCTTCGCCCCGGCCGATGTCATCAAAGCTTGCCCCTTCGGGTTTCACATGGGCAAGGTCGGTCCGATCAAGATAGCTCACCGCCAGTTCGCGGAAGATATAGTCCAGGATCGAGGTCGCGTTCTTGATCGAATCGTTGCCTTGCACCATCCCGGCCGGTTCGAATTTGGTGAAGGTGAACGCGTCGACAAATTCTTCCAGCGGCACCCCGTATTGCAGCCCCACCGACACCGCGATGGCGAAGTTGTTCATCATCGCCCGAAAGCCCGCACCTTCCTTGTGCATGTCGATGAAGATCTCGCCCAGCGACCCATCACCGTATTCGCCGGTGCGCAGATAGACCTTGTGGCCGCCCACGACCGCCTTTTGGGTATAGCCTTTGCGGCGCTCGGGCATCTTTTCGCGGTGCGAGCGGATGATCTCTTTGACCACCACCTTTTCGACAACCTTTTCGGCCAGAACCGCGGCCTTTTCCTGGACCGAGCCGCTTTCCAGCACTTCCTGGGCGTCGTCGTCATCTTCGACCAGCGCAGCCGCCAGAGGCTGGCTCAGCTTGGAGCCGTCGCGATAGAGCGCATTGGCCTTGACCCCCAGCGACCACGACAGCTCATAGGCTTTCTGGCAGTCTTCGATGGTCGCGTCATTGGGCATGTTGATCGTCTTGGAAATCGCCCCCGAGATAAAGCTCTGAGCGGCGGCCATCATGGTGATGTGGCTGGACACGCTCAGGAACCGTTTGCCTTTCTTGCCGCAGGGATTGGCGCAGTCGAAGATGTGGTAGTGATCAGGGCTCAGATGCGGCGCCCCTTCAAGGGTCATGGTCCCGCAGACATGATCATTGGCCGCCTCGATCTCGGCCCGGCCATAGCCAAGGTGGCGCAGCAGGTCAAAGGTGGGGTCGTTCAGCTTGTCGGTCGGGATGCCCAGCACCTGGGTGCAGAACTCTTCGCCCAGCGTCCACTGGTTGAACACAAAGCGGATGTCGAAGGCGCTTTCGAGCGCGGCATCCACCTTGGCCAGTTCCGCCGCCCCGAACCCGTGACCGGCCAGCGAGGTGTGGTTGATCCCCGGCGCGTTTCCGATGGTGCCGTGGCCCACGGCGTAGGACACGATTTCTTCGATCTGGGCCGAGCCATAGCCAAGCAGTTCCAGCGCGGCGGGCACCGATTGGTTGATGATCTTGAAATAGCCGCCCCCGGCCAGTTTCTTGAACTTCACCAGTGCGAAATCCGGCTCGATCCCGGTGGTGTCGCAATCCATCACCAGCCCGATCGTTCCGGTGGGCGCGATCACGGTGGCCTGCGCGTTGCGATAGCCGTGCTGCTGGCCCAGGCTGACCGCTTCGTCCCAGGCGGATCTGGCAAGCTCGACCAGCCGCGCATCGGGGCAGTTGGCCTGATCAAGCGCCACGGGGTTCACATTCACCTGCTCATAGCCATCCACATGACCATAGGCGGCGCGGCGGTGGTTGCGCATGACCCGCAGCATGTGATCGGCATTGCGCTTATAGCCCGGAAAGCTTCCCAGCTCGCCCGCAATCTCGGCCGATGTGGCATAGGCCACGCCGGTCATGATCGCGGTCAGCGCGCCACAGAGCGCGCGGCCCTGCGGGGAATCATAGCCATAGCCCATATTCATCAGCAGGCCGCCGATATTGGCATAGCCCAGCCCCAGCGTGCGGAAATCATAGCTGAGCTGCGCGATGTCCTTGGACGGGAACTGTGCCATGGTCACGCTGATTTCCAGCGTCAGCGTCCACAGGCGCGCGGCATGCATGTAGTCTTCGGCCTGGAACACCCCCCCTTCAAGGAAGGTCAGCAGGTTCATCGACGCCAGGTTGCAGGCCGTGTCATCCAGGAACATGTATTCCGAACAGGGGTTCGATCCGCGGATTTCGCCGTCTTCGGGGCA
>JAOXSD010000061.1 GCA_025800205.1 Silicimonas sp.
AACCCGCCCAGAGCGGCCTTGATCTCGTGATCTTCCGGGCGCGCATCGCTTTGGGCAATCACCTCACCCTCGGCATCATCGGTATTGGTGGCCTGCCCCAGACGCACCGTGAACCGGTAAGCTTTGAGCGCATCGGTGATATAGGGCACCGTCTTCGTGGCCTCGCCCAGCGCCACCGCCAGAACCCCCGTCGCATCCGGGTCGAGCGTGCCCGCATGGCCAGCCTTCTTCGCACCCAGCGCCCAGCGCACCTTGTTGACCACCGCCGTCGACGTCATGCCAGCCGGCTTGTCGATCACCATCCAGCCCGAAATATCGCGCCCTTTGCGTGCCATTCCCGCGCCCTTTTACCTATGTCATCGAAGAGGTCGGGCGGATAGCCCGCCGCGCTCTCCGGGTCAAGCGACCTTGCCCATCAGCGCCACGCCCAACCATCACTCAGCCCGATCCGCGACCAGCCCGACGATCGGACCCATCCGAAACCCGGCATCGTTGCGCCCCAGAGGCGGCGCATAAAGACGCGAGATATTGCCATCGAAATACAAGGCATTCGGTACGGCCAGATGATCCCGGAACAGGCGCCCGAACTCATCAAATGTCACCGGCGCACG
>JAOXSD010000065.1 GCA_025800205.1 Silicimonas sp.
GGCGGTGCCGGTCTCATTGTCGGCAATCTGTGCGCCGTCAAAATAGTCGTTGTAACGGGCACCGCCAATGATGCTGTCGCCGGTATCATCGTAGATCCGCATTGATCCCAAAAAACGCCAGATCGCTCATCACGCTTTCGAACTGGGCTTCCGATACGCCGAATGTGGCTGCGTCTATGTCGAAACTTGCGTTCTGATCGACCGTACCGATGGTCGGCGCAATATTGATTCTGGCTCGGATCTCGGTCCCGTCATTGCCCACCAGCATTGCTTCGATCGTGGCCGCGTCATCATCGACAAAAGGCTGGGCATCCGAATTGCGAAAATGAAATGAAACAGAGCCACCGACCAGATCGCTGCGGTTGCCGCCGAAGTTCAAAGGCGTGGCAAACCATGGGGCGGTGCCGGTCTCATTGTCGGCAATCTGTGCGCCGTCAAAATAGTCGTTGTAACGGGCACCGCCAATGATGCTGTCGCCGGTATCATCGTAGATCCGCCAGCCTTCGTTGGAGGTGTCGAAAGTGAAGCTCAGACCCGGATCGGTCGCATCCGCCGCGTTGCGGTCGCCGTCCGAGAAACGGAAGGTTTCCACATTGGTGATCGTGTCTGTGCCGTCAGGGCTGCCGTTGCGCAGGTCGACCACCGTATAGGTGCCGCCCGATTCCGTGATCGTGTAATCGGCCCAATTGCCGGCGAAGGTGGCCACATCATTGCCCGCGCCGCCCGCGAGCGTGTCGTCTCCGGCCCCGCCGGTGAGAACATCATCGCCCGCGCCGCCGGTGAGTTGGTCGGCCCCCGCGCCGCCATCGAGTGTGGCCCCGTCGTCATGGCCGGTGATCGTGTCATCGCCCGCGCCGCCCGTAATGGAGGTCTCGGCCACGCCCGTATCGGTGAAGCTCTCGCCGCCATCGCCGAGGGTGATCACTTCGCCGGTGTCGCTGACGGTGACGCTGACCACATGGGTGTCGGTCAGCCCGCCGCTGTCGGTGACGGTGATCGTGACCGAGAGGCTGTCGCCGTCTTCATAATCAAGGCTGACCCCGTCGCGGAGCTTCAGATCGCCGCCGACGATCTCGAACCGCGCGTCATCCACCGAGAGGGTGACCGTATCGCCCGCATCCGGATCGCTGCCGGTGACCGCGCCCACCACGGCCCCGGCCGCATTCTCGGTGAGCGTCCCGTCCGAAGCCGTGACGCTCGGGCCCTCGTTCACATCCGCGACACTGATGCTCAGATCCTGGGTGTCGGTGAGGCTGCCGTCGGAGGCCTCCACCGTGACCTCGTAGAGAGTGTCGCCATCGGCATCCCCGGGGCTTTCGTGATCGGGGGCG
>JAOXSD010000066.1 GCA_025800205.1 Silicimonas sp.
CACCCGCAAGACGGTGCCGAAGAAACTGCTGAGCGAGGCGCCGGTGCTGCTTTATGCCTATGATCTTCTCGAGGCGGACGGCGCGGATATCCGGGCGCTGCCCTTTGCAGACCGCCGCGCCCGGCTTGATGCCCTGACCGCGACGCTGCCTGCCGACCTGCCGCTGCGCACCTCGCCTCTGCTCGACATCCAAAACTGGGAGGATCTCGCCCGCCATCGCGCAGGCGCCCGCGCGCAGGCGTCCGAAGGGGTGATGCTCAAACGCCGCGCGAGCCCCTATCGCGACGGTCGTCGCAAGGGCGATTGGTGGAAGTGGAAGCTCGATCCGCTGACTGTCGACGCGGTGATGATCTATGCGCAAGCGGGTCACGGGCGCCGCGCCAATCTCTTTACCGATTTCACCTTCGCCGCCTGGGATGGCGACGCGCTGGTGCCCTTCACCAAGGCCTATTCCGGCCTGACGGATGCGGAGTTTCGCGAGATCACCGCCTGGGTGCGGAAGAACACCCGCGAACGTTTCGGCCCGGTCCGGTCGGTCACCCCCGAACTGGTTTTCGAGATTGCGTTCGAGGGCATTCAGGAAAGCCCGCGCCACAAATCCGGCATCGCGCTGCGCTTTCCCCGCATGAAGCGCTGGCGCAAGGATAAACCGGTGGCGGAGGCCAACACATTGGCGGATCTGAAGGAGATGCTCGCGGCCTATGGGTGACCGCCCCCTGCACGTCACCCTTTCCCAAATACGCAGACCGCGACCTTCCCGCCATGGCTGTGGTCAACCCCTCTGCCTGACCTTGAACCGGTGCGCCCCCGCCGCTAGTTGAAAAGCAACCTCAGAACAGGAGCCGACCCCAGATGCGTTTCGACCCCAAGCCCGTTTTCGATGCCGATGCCTCCGGCGCCAGCCCCTTTGGCGATCTGCCGGAATGGGATCTGACCGATCTCTATGCCAGCGCCGAGGCGCCCGAATTTGCCTCCGACATGGAATGGGTCGAGAAAGCCTGCGCCAGTTTCGCCGGTGATTACGAGGGCAAGCTGGCGGGGCTTTCGGCGGATGAAATGCTGAACTGCATCGACCGCTATGAGCAGATCGATCTGAAGGCCGGCCGGATCATGTCCTTCGTCGGGCTCAGCTATTACCAGAACACCACCGATGCCGAGCGGGCCAAGACCATGGCCGATGCGCAGGACAAGATCACCACTTTCACCACGCCTTTGGTGTTCTTCTCGCTGGAGGTGAACCGGATCGAGGATGCCACGCTCGAGGGCTGGTTCGCCGCCAATGGGGATCTCGCGCGGTTCAAGCCGATCTTCGACCGGATGCGCGCCATGCGGCCGCACCAGCTGTCGGATGAGCTGGAGAAGTTCCTGCACGATCAATCCACCGTGGGGGCCGCCGCCTGGAACCGGCTCTTTGACGAAACCGTCGCGGGGCTGAGCTTCACCGTGGAGGGCGAGGAAAAGAACCTTGAAGCCACGCTCGATGGGCTGACCGACAAGGATCGTTCCAAACGCGAGGCCTCGGCTCGCGAAGTGGCGCGGGTTTTTGGTGACAACATCAAGCTCTTTGCGCGGGTTCACAACACGCTCGCGAAGGAAAAGGAAATCGAGGACCGCTGGCGCAACATGCCCACGCCTCAGACCGGGCGGCATCTGTCGAACCATGTGGAAGCCGAAGTGGTCGAGGCGCTGCGCAACGCGGTGGTCGCGGCCTATCCGAAGCTGTCGCATCGCTATTACGAGCTGAAACGCGGCTGGATGGGGCTGGACACGCTGGAGGTCTGGGACCGCAACGCGCCTCTGCCGATGGAAAGCGACCGGTTGGTCGGCTGGGACGAGGCCAAGACCACCGTGCTCGACGCCTATGCGGGGTTTGATCCGGAGATGGCCAAGCTGGCCGAGCCGTTCTTCACCAAGGGTTGGATCGATGCGCCGGTGAAGCCGGGCAAGGCGCCGGGTGCCTTTGCCCATCCCACCGTGGCTGACGCGCATCCTTACGTGATGCTGAACTATCTGGGCAAACCGCGCGATGTGATGACGCTGGCCCATGAATTGGGGCATGGGGTCCATCAGCGTCTGGCGGCGGGGCAGGGGGAGCTTCTCTCCTCAACGCCGCTCACGCTGGCTGAAACCGCCTCCGTCTTCGGCGAGATGCTGACCTTCCGCAAACTCTTGGCCGATGCGCCGACCCCTGCGGAGAAGAAGGTCATGCTGGCCGGCAAGGTCGAGGACATGATCAACACGGTCGTGCGCCAGATCGCGTTTTACGATTTCGAATGCAAACTGCATGACGCCCGGCGCGAAGGTGAGCTGACGCCCGACGATATCGGCGCGCTGTGGATGTCGGTGCAGGGCGAAAGCCTTGGGCCCGCTTTCACCTTCATGGAGGGCTATGAAAACTTCTGGGCCTATATTCCGCATTTCGTCCATTCGCCGTTTTACGTCTATGCCTATGCCTTCGGCGATGGTCTCGTGAACGCGCTTTATGCGGTCTATGAGGAGGGCGATCCCGACTTCCAGGCGAAGTATTTCGAGATGCTCAAGGCGGGCGGGTCGAAGCACCACAAGGAATTGCTGGCGCCGTTTGGATTGGACGCCTCCGACCCGGCCTTCTGGGACAAGGGGCTGAGCATGATCTCGGGCTTTATCGATGAGTTGGAGGCGATGGAGGGCTGAGCCTGCCATCGGGATCAGGGGGCGCGCTGTGACGGATCAACTGACCTTCCCGGTGCGCCGCCGTGGTTTCAAATTTCTGGGCCGGGCCTTCATTATTATGGGTGCGTTTACCCTTCTGACCTCTCTGTTTGAGTCAGACCCAGAGGGCAAGATGCTGATCGCGGGCATCGTTGGTGTGGTGTTCGGCCCCTTGTTCCTGCGGGCCTTGCGCAATGTGGACAGGATCGTGGTGACCGAGGAGGCAATCCGCTTCCTGCCGGTGGATGTGGAGCTCAAGTTCTCGGATATCGAGAGCCTGAACCTACCCTCCTGGGCGACCCGGCACGATAATCCACCCCGGTCCCTGACCGAATTCAACGTCACGACCAAGCCCTTGCCGCCGCGTATTGTGCTCGGCGCGATGATCCAGGGCACGGATCGCTGCCGTCTCTATGTCGTGGGATGTGACAGTGATGCGCTCCTCGACGCTCTGCGCGAGAGGGTGCCCAAGATCGAGGTTGGGGTGTGACGGTTATTTCCTGAACAGGGCCGACAGCACGAAAATCACCGCTGCGGTCGTGACAATCGAGGGTCCCGCGGGCGTGTCCAGATGCCAGGCCGCCGTCAGCCCGCCCAGCACCGCCAGCATCCCGATGCCGACTGCGATCAGTGCCATCTTCTCGGGCGTGCGCGCGAGCGGGCGGGCGGCGGCGGCGGGGATGATCAGCATGGATGAGATCAGGAGCGCGCCGACCACCTTGATCGCCACGGCGACCACCACGGCCAGCGCAAAGATCAGCACGATCTCCTCGCGGCGTGGGTTGATGCCTGCCGCTGCCGCCAGTTCTTCGTTCAGCGTTGCGGTCAGAAGCGCCTGCCAGCGCCAGGCCAGAAGCGCCACCACCAGCACCGCGCCGCCCCAGATCACCGCCAGATCACCCCGGCTGACCGCCAGGATGTCACCGAAAAGAAACGCTTCGATGTCGATGCGCACGCCCTCGATGAAGGACACGGCCACAAGACCCAGCGCCAGCGTGCCATGGGCCGCCACCCCCAGGGTGGTATCGACGCTATGGGTACTGTTGCGCCACGAAATGAACAGCGCCATCAAGAGCGCCACAAACAACACGCCGGCAAAGATCGACAGGCCCGAGGCGAGCGACAGAGCCACGCCGAGGATCGCCGCATGGGCAATCGCATCGCCAAAGAAGGCCATGCGTCGCCAGACCACGAAGGAGCCCAGGGGGGCGGCGGCAATGGCCAGTCCGATCCCCGCAAGTGCTGCGCGGTAAAGGAACGAGTCGAGTAATCCCGTCAATGGTGGTGCTCCGCCCCGTGGTCGTGGTCGTGGTCATGTTCGTGGCGATAGAGCGCCAGCGCGCCCTTGGTGCCGGTGCCGAACAGCGCGCGGTATTCCGGCGCCGAGGCCACATGTTTCGGTGTGCCGTGACAGCAGACATGGCCGTTGAGGCAGATCACCCGGTCGCTGGCGGCCATCACCACGTGCAGCTCATGGCTGACCATCAGGATGGCGCAGCTCAGATCGCGTTTCACATCCTCGATCAGCCGGTAGAATTCAGCCGAGCCGGGCTGGTCGAGCCCCTGGGTCGGCTCATCCAGCATCAGAACTTCCGGATCAGCCAGCAGCGCGCGGGCCAGAAGCACCCGCTGCAACTGCCCGCCCGAAAGACCGCTCAGGGGATTTTCCAGAAACCCTTCGGCGCCCACCCGGGCAAGGGCGGCCTGGGCCTGCGCCTCGGGCACCCGTTTGGGCAGGTCGAGAAAGCGCCGGGCGCTGATCGGCAGAGTGGCGTCGAGGGCGAGCTTCTGCGGCACATAGCCGACGCGCAGCCCCGGCTTGCGGGTGATCACCCCGCGATCCGGTGTGACCGCCCCGATGATCGCGCGCAGAAGGGTCGATTTGCCCGAGCCGTTGGGCCCGACAATGGTTACGATCTCGCCCGCTTCCAGGTCGAAATCCACCTCGTGCAGCACCTGGCGCCCGCCCAGAGTGACGGCCAGTCCTTCGCAGTGAATGAGGCTCATGCGGCGTCCTGACATTTGGGGCAGAGCCCCACCGCTTCGACCACCGCGCGCTCGATCCGGAAGCCGACCTTGCGGGCTGCCTCGCCGAGTCGGCCCTTGGTCGCTTCCGAGGGCGCTTCGGCCACCGCGTCGCAGCCGCGACAGATCAGAAAGGCCGGCGCGTGGTCTTCGCCCGGATGGGCGCAGGCGATAAAGGCATTGAGCCGCTCGATCCGGTGCGCGAACCCGTTCTTCACCAGAAAATCCAGCGCCCGGTAGGCGGTGGGCGGCTTTGCGCCCTTGCCCAGCACCTCAAGCACCTCATAGGCGCCCATGGCGCGGTGCCGCTCCAGCAGGATTTCAAGCACCCGGCGCCGTGTCTCGGTCAACCGCAGCCCGGCCTCGCGACAGCGCGCATCCGCCGCCGCCACGCCCGTGGCGATGCAATGGCTGTGGTCATGGGTTTCAAATCCGATCATCGGGGCTTGATATGTTATATTGTAACGACTATCAACCTGCTCCGTTGCGTCTCCTGCAGAAAAGGATTTTTTCATGCTTCGCCCTCTCACCCTTCTCGCGCTTACGGTCGCTATACCAGCCCAGGCCGACGCACCCAAGGTGGTGACCGATATTGCGCCCGTTCATTCGCTGACCGCCATGGTCATGGACGGGGTCGGCACGCCGGATCTGCTCCTGAAGCCCGGCACCAACCCTCATTCCTATGCCATGCGCCCGTCTGAGGCGGCCGCACTGGAGCGCGCCGATCTGGTGGTCTGGATCGGGCCCTCGCTGACCCCCTGGCTGGAAGGCCCGGTGGAGACCATCGGCGCCAATGCCGCGTCGCTGGAGCTCTTTGACCATGCGCCGATGCGGATCGAGATCGGCGAGGAGGGCCATGACGATCACGATGATCATGGGGACCATGAGGATCATGATCACGCCAAGCATGAGGACCATGAGGGTCACGACGACCACGACCATGCCAAGCACGAGGACCATGAGGGTCACGACGATCACGGCCATGACGACCATGCCGAGGCCGGTCACGACGACCATGACCACCATGACCATGGCGGCGTTGATCCCCATGCCTGGCTGGACCCGATGAATGCGGCCCATTGGGTGAGTGAAATCGCCGAGCATCTGGCCGAGATCGACCCGGAGAATGCGGCGGTCTATGAGGCCAATGCGATCAAGGCCGAGGCGGAATTGCTGGCGCTCCATTCGCAGACCCGGGCGGCGCTGGCGCCGATCAAGTCGAAACCCTACGCGGTCCACCATGATGCCTATGCCTATTTCGAAACCCGCTACGGCCTGACCCATGTCTTCGCGATCACCGATTCGCATGCCCAGAAGCCGGGGCCCGCACGAATCGCCGCTTTGCAGGAAGATGCGCGGGAGGCGGGGATTTCCTGCATCCTGACCAACCGGGCAGCCCCCCCGGATCTGTTGAAAACTGTTGCAGAA
Source organism: Silicimonas sp. (assembly GCA_025800205.1). Taxonomy (GTDB): domain Bacteria; phylum Pseudomonadota; class Alphaproteobacteria; order Rhodobacterales; family Rhodobacteraceae; genus CALKXV01. The sequence continues at coordinate 6,145 of JAOXSD010000066.1, forward strand.
GGGCAAGATATGGAGGTCATCCTGGCCGATCCGATCGGCGCCGGTCACACCCCCGGACCCCTTCTCTACAAGGCTGTGATCGGCGGAATTTCGCTTGCGCTGACCAATTGCTGAGCGTACCGTCCCCCGTGTTCCGGCAATAGGCCGATGCGGGGGACGTTGACGCGAGAGGCGTCAATTGTCACAATTTCGCCGTATTTGCCGTTCTGGGGGTTGGGTTAGCGGTAATGACAGTACGACGTTTTTCGCTTTTGCGGCAACCAAACGCAGCGGAAGCCAACATTGAAAAGATGCTGCCGTCGGAGGTCGAAGGGTCTCCGGTCGATGTCATTTCTGTCGCCCGCATGGCCCAGGGAGGTCGCTGGCGCACCGAAGCGATGCGCAGCTATGACCGTCCGGTCTTGACCTGGTTCACCCGGGGGCAGGGTCGGCTGACCGTCTCCGGGCGCAACACCGGCTACGGCCCGCACAACCTCGTCTTTCTGCCCGCCAACACGATGCACGGCTTCACCACCACCGGCCCGGTGCTGGGCTCCGTGGTTTTCCTGCCCAAGGACGAGGCCTTCGACTGGCCGGCCGAACCGCTGCATCTGCGTCTCCATGAGGTGCAGGCGCAACGGGAGCTGACCGGGCTGATCGACGACATGCAGCGGGAACTGAGCACCGGCGCGCCGCTGATGGACCGCGCGCTTGGGTTTCATGCCGGCCTGCTGTCGGTCTGGCTCAGCCGCACCGCCGAGGCGCAGACCGGGGCGGACGGGGAAGCCGCCACGGCCTCGGAACTGACAGCCGCCGACCGGCTGGCCGAGGCCTATACCGCACTGGTGGAACGGGATTTCCGCAATACCGAGGGCGTGCAGCATTATGCGGCGCTTCTCGGCGTCACCCCGACCCACCTGTCGCGGGTCTGTCGCAAGGTTTCGGGCCGTCCGGCGCTCGATATCCTGGTCGACCGGCGCCATTTCGAGGCCAAACGGCTTCTCAGTGACACCAAGATGCAGATCTCCCAGATCGCCCAGAGCTGCGGCTTTGCCTCGGCGGCTTATTTCACCCGCGCCTTCCGTGCGCGCACCGGGCTGAGCCCGTCGGAATTCCGCAATCAGGGCTGACCGAACGCCCGATTCCCGCCCGGCATGTCGTTTTTGTCGTCTGGCGATGTCGCAATTTTTACACCAAACGGCGGAACAAGGCGTTGACCTCAGGGAATTGCCATGCCGAAATGGCAGGAACCGGCTCTGATAGAACAAAAAAACGGGTCGCCGGACCATTGTCTCAGGGAGTAAGGACACCATGACAATTCACAGCAAAATTCATCCCGCCGCCCAGATGCATGCGGATGAGTATCGCCAGGGAAAGATCAGCCGCCGCGAGTTCCTCACCCGCGCCACCGCGCTGGGCGTCGCCACCACGGCGGCCTACGGGATGATCGGCGCCACCGCGCCTGCCCGCGCGGGCGGCCATGCCCAGATGGGCGGCACCATGCGGGTCCAGACCGAAGTGCGCGGTCTCAAGGATCCGCGCACCTATGACTGGAGCCAGATCGCCAACTACACCCGCGGCACGCTGGAATATCTGGTCGAATACAACAACGACGGCTCGTTCACGCCGATGCTGCTGGAAAGCTGGGATGTGAATGAGGATGCCACCGAATACACGCTGAAGGTGCGCCCGGGCGTGAAGTGGAACAATGGCGATGATTTCACCGCCGAAGACGTGGCCCGCAACATCATCGGCTGGGCCGACAAGACGGTCGAAGCCAATTCCATGGCCGGTCGTTTCGCCACCCTGGTGGATGCGGAAACCGAAAAGGCCATTGAAGGCGCGGTCACCGTGGTCGATGCGCTGACCGTGAAGCTCACGCTGCCGCAGCCGGATATCTCGATCATCCCCGGCATGGCCGATTACCCGGCCGCCATCGTCCATTCCTCGTTCAACCCCGATGATGCGATGAACGCCGTGGGCACCGGCCCCTATCTGATGACCGAACTGGAAGTGGGCGTGAAGGGTCTGATCACCCGCAATGACGACCACGCCTGGTGGGGCGAGCCGATCTTCGGCAAACCCGCGCTCGACACGATCCAGTTCATCGATTTCGGCACCGATCCGGCCGCCTGGCTGGCCGCACTGGAAGCCGACGAGGTGGATTTCCTCTACGAATCGGTCGGTGAATTCATCGATGTGCAGGATGCGCTCGGTTTCGTGAAAACCGAGGTGGTCACCGCCGCCACCATCGTGGTGCGCCCGAACCAGCTTGCTGAGGTGGATGGCAAACAGCCCTATGCGGACCGCCGGGTGCGCAAGGCGCTGCAACTGGCCGTCGATCAGGCGGTCTGCCTGGAGCTGGGCTATGGCAACCGCGGCGTGCCCGCCGAGCATCACCATTGCGCCCCGGTCCATCCGGAATATGCCGAACTGCCCCCCGTCACCCGTGACGTGGATGGGGCGCGTGCGCTGATGGAAGAGGCCGGCATGATGGATTTCGAGCATGAGCTGATCTCCATCGACGACGACTGGCGCAAGAACACCACCGATGCGGTGGCCGCCCAGCTGCGCGACGCGGGCTTCAACGTCAAGCGGACGATCCTGCCCGGCTCGACCTTCTGGAACGACTGGGCGAAATATCCCTACAGCTCCACCAACTGGAACCACCGCCCGCTGGGTGTTCAGGTCCATGCGCTGGCCTATCGGTCGGGCGAGGCCTGGAACGAGTTCGGTTGGTCCAATGCCGAGTTCGACGCGCTTCTGACCGAGGCGCTGGCGATTGCCGATGCCGACAAGCGCCGCGATGTCATGGCCAAGATGCAGAAGCTCATTCAGGACGAAGGCGTGACGATCCAGCCCTACTGGCGCTCGCTTTATCGCCACGGCAAGGAAGGCATCGTCGGCGGCGACATGCATATCTCGTTCGAGATCCATCCCTACAAGCTGGGCTGGGCCGCTTAAGCAAACATTTGAAAGGGGCGTCCGACCGGGCGCCCCTTTTCTCGCACCAGCATCACCGAAAACC
>JAOXSD010000068.1 GCA_025800205.1 Silicimonas sp.
CCGGATCACCCACCGCCTCGGTTCTGTTTCTGCATGGCGGCGGGTTCGTCGTTGGCGGGCTGGACAGCCATGATGATGTCTGCGCCGAGATCTGCGCCACGACCGGGTTTCGCGTGGTCGCGGTGGATTACCGGCTGGCGCCCGAGCACAAGTTCCCCGCCGCCTTTGTCGATGCCTGGACGGTTGCACGCTGGCTGATCGAGACGCACCCGGATGCGCCCGTGACGCTGGTGGGAGACAGCGCGGGCGGCAATCTGGCGGCGGCGGTGGCGCATCACGCGCGCGGGCGTCTGGAGGGGGTGATCGGGCAGGTTCTGATCTATCCCGGTCTGGGCGGGCCGCGCGACAGTGCCTCCTATGTGACCCATGCCGAGGCGCCGATGCTGACCGCCAAGGATATAGACTTCTACCGCTCGATCCTGTTCGACGGGGGCGAGCCGGTGGGCGATCCGACCTATGCGCCGTTGCAGGACAGTGATTTTACGGGCCTGCCGCCCACGGTGATCATCACCGCCGAATGTGACCCGCTGTCGGATGACGGGGGGCT
>JAOXSD010000095.1 GCA_025800205.1 Silicimonas sp.
AGATGTTCGGCGGCAATGACAACGACCTGATCGAAGGGGGTGCCGGCAATGACAAGCTTTATGGCGGCCAGACCGGGGCCGACACGCTGAAAGGCGGGCAGGGGTCCGATTTCCTCTTTGCCGAAAGCGGCGACGATGTGCTGGAAGGCGGCGACGGGTTCGACCTGATGAACGGCGGCGCGGGCGACGACCTGATGCGCGGCGGCAATGGCGATGACCGGCTGGAGGGCAATCTGGGCGAGGACACGCTCGAAGGCGGCGCGGGCGACGACTCGCTTTATGGCGGCAATGGTGGCTCCGCCGACACACTGATCGGCGGCACCGGAAATGACAGGCTGGCGGGCGAAGCGGGGGCGGACACCTTCGTTTTCGCAGACGGGTTCGGTCAGGACGTGATCACCGATTTCGATGAGGTCTCGGGCGCCGAGAAAATCGATCTGGCGCAGGTCAGTGCGATCACCGATTTTGAGGATCTCGTCGTCAGTCACCTGTCTCAGAATGGCGCCAATGCGGTGATCACCGATGGCGCCAACACGATCACGCTCAACAATGTGCTGATCGCGGATCTCGGTGCGGATGACTTCATTTTCGCCTGACCGAAGGGCTCAGGACACGGGCGGCACCAGATCCGCCAGCTTCAACCGCTGGATCTTGCCCGAGGGCCCCTTGGGCAGATCCGCCAGCACGTGGATCGCATCGGGCGATTTGAACCGCCCCAGCCGTTCGCGGCAGAGCGCGATCAGCGCATCCGGGTGCAGATCGGCGCCGTCCCTCAGGCGCACCGCCGCCTCGACCCGCTCCCCATAGCTGGCGCAGGGGCGCGCGAAGGCCGCCGCTTCGACCACATCGGGATGGGCGTAAAGCGCCTCGTCGATCTCACGCGGCGCGATGTTCTCGCCTCCCTTGATGATCAATTCCTTCAGCCGCCCGGTCACGAAGACATAGCCGTCGCCATCCATCCGCCCCAGATCCCCGGTGCGCAGCCAATCGCCGCGAAAACTGGCCGCCGTGGCCTCCGGGTTTTTCAGTTATTCGAGCAGCACATTCGGGCCGCGCACGACGATCTCGCCTTCCGTACCCGCCGCCATGGGCGTGCCGTCGGACCCGTGGATCGCCACCTCGCAACCAAAGGCGATACCGGGCGAGCCGATCTTGCGCGGGCCCGGCGGCAGGGGGTTCGACAGGATCTGCGCCGCCGTTTCGGTCAGCCCCATGGTCTCGACAATGGGCACGCCGAAGCGGTTCTCGAAGGCCGCTTGGGTTTCGACCGCCAGTGCCGAGGACGCCGAACGGCCGAAGCGCAACCGCGCAATGCAGGCCCCGGATGGGTCCGCCGCGCCATGGAGCAGGTGGGAAATGATCGTGGGCACGACCGAGAACCACGTGGCACCGCTGTCATCCAGCTGATCCCAGAACCGGGAGGCAGAGAACCGCGCCACCATGGCCAGCGATCCGCCCGAAACCAGACTGCCCATCACCGTCACGCAGAGCCCGTTGATATGGTAGATCGGCAGCACACAAAACCCGCGATCACCCGGCCCCAGACCATGGGCCACCGCCGTGGTCCAGCCACCGGCCAGCAGGCTGCCGTGGCTGTGCACCACGCCCTTGGGCCGACCGGTCGTGCCGGAGGTGTACATCAGAAGGGCGTGATCCTTCGGCGCCAGATCATGGAGTGGCACGCCCGGCTCCCCTTCGAGCGGGAGCGGGGTGATGCTGGCGTCATTGGCCGCCTCGAACAGCTCCGCACATTCCGGGTCGACATAGCCGAACCGCGCACCGGAATGGTCGAGCGCATAGGCAATCGCCTCGCGCCCGGCCGCCAGGTTGATCATCGTCGCGCGAAACCCGCCATAGGCTGCGCCGTAAAAGGCGGTGACGGCGCCCGCGCCATTGGGCGCCACGATGGCCACGCTTTCGCCCTTGGCGGCGCCCTGCCTGGTGAGCCCGGCGGCAAAGCCGCGCGCGCGGGCGCGCAATTCCGCCCAGCTCAACCCCGCTCCGGTCTCGGGAAAGATCATCGCGGTGCCGCCTGCCTCGGCCCGGGCGTCGAGCCACTCCCGGACGGTGCCCGCAGGCGGCCTGTCCGGCGTGATCCTCACCGCCCTGCCTCCGCCCAATAGGCACCGAAGATGTCCTCAAGCGCGGGTTCGCGCGCCGGGATTTCGCGCACCACCCGGGTGATCTGCAGGAAGTGTTTCCAATGGACATTTTCCTCCACCGCATTGCCGCCCCAGGCGCCGCACCCCATCGACAACGAGAACGGCATCCCGTTGGTGAACGACCCACCGGTGGCAAAGGTATGGGCCTGATTGACGATGATCCGGCTGGTGGGCAGATCGCGGGCCAGCCGCAGCGCCCGGTCGTCGCGCACCGAATGCAGGCCCACCGAATGCCCCGCCCCTTGGAAGCGCTGGATCGCATCGGCGATCTCCACCGCCCCATCGAAATCGGGTGCCCGGTAGAGCGCCAGCACCCGGCTCAGCTTCTCTCCGCTCAAGGGGTGGCCGGGCCCGATCCCGCCCGTCGGCACAACAATGAACTCCGTGCCCTCGGGCACCTCTCCGGTCAGCCCCAGGGCCGCCAGCATCTTGCCTGCATCCTGGGCCAGCGCACCCGGGTTCAGCTGCCCGCCGGGCCAGAGGGCCGCGACCACCGCCGCCTCATCCTCGACAAGGGCGCCGCCCGCGCGGGCCAAGGCTGCAAGGAAAGCATCATGAACCGCGTCGACCACCACCACCGCGTTTTCCGACGAACAGGAGGTGGCATTGTCGAAGGTTTTCGACGCCCGGATCTTTTCCGCCGCCCCGTCGAGATCGGCGGTTTCATCGACGATCACCGCCACATTGCCGGCCCCCACCGCCACCGCCGGGGTGCCGCAGGTCTGGGCACGCGCCACATTGTTCTGCGAGCCCGTCGCAATGACCTTGTCGCACCGCTCCATCAACCGCTGGGTCTTCTCCTTCGATCCCGGAGCGGGCAGCATCTGCACCAGATCCGGCGCCTCGCCGATCTTGGCGAATTCGCTGTGAATATAGTCGATCAGCGCCGCGCAGCAGGCCGCGCCCTTGGGCGAGGGCGCCACCACGATGGCGTTGCCGCATTTCAGCGCGTTGATGATGTTGTTGGCCGGCGTTGCGGCCGGGTTGGTCGAGGGCACCACCGCGCCCACCACGCCCAGAGGCCGGGCCAGTTCGGTGATCCCGGTCTCCGGGTCGTCACGGATCACGCCAAAGGTGGCCACACCCTGGATGTCGCGCAAAAGGCCAAGGGTCTTGCGGTGGTTCTTGGTGATCTTGTCGGCCACATTGCCCAGCCCCGTGGTGGCGACCGCCAGTGCGGCAAGTGCCCGGTTGCGCCCGGGTTCCATGATCGCCCAGCCCGCCGCCTGGGCGGCGCGGTCGTAGCGCGCCTGGGATCCGTTCTTCGCATAATCCGCCTGGGCGCGCCGCGCGCGGGCCAGGATGGCGTCGATTTCTGCACTGGGGTCTGGAGCGTTCATCTTGGTCATTCCCGGCTGAGGTTGCCCGGGCGCAGCGCCCGGACAACAGGTGTCATGGGCTCAGAGACCGGCCAGCAAGTCCTTGAGCGTTTTCTCCCGTGCGGCCCACATATCAAGCACTTCGGCGCGGGTCATCACATGCATCGGTGAACCTCCGGCCTTCATTTTTCCTTGCACCCTCGCATTTTCGAACATGCTCGGCACCACCTCGGCCAGCTTGTCGATGATCGGCTGGGGCGTGCCCTTGGGCACCATCACGCCGCGAAAGTTCACGCTGGCATTGTCGATCTCGAACCCCTGTTCCTTCAGCGTCGGCACATCGGGCAGGAAATCGCTGCGCTCCAGATCGAAGACGCCGAGGATCTTCACATTGCCCGCCTCGCGGGCGCGAAAGGCATCAGAGAGGTTGTTGACGCCCCCCAGCACTTCGCCCGCGATCACCGCCTTCATCGCACCGGCCCCGCCCTTGTTGTTGGGGATGTACGCCAGCTTCACCCCGGCGGCCTTCTCCAGCTGCAGCGCTGCGATATGGTGGCCAACAAACAGCCCGGCGCCCGAAAAGGTCAGTTTGCCCGGGTTGGCCTTGGCGTGATCGACCACATCGGCCATCGAATTGAACGGGCTGTCGGCGGCGACCACAAAGACCGCCGGATCAGCGCCCCAATTGGCAATCGGCTCGAAACTGGCCGCCCCATATTGCACGCCGCCTTCGATGGATTGCGCGATGAAATGGGGAATGTTGTAGGCGCCGAGGGTATACCCATCGGCCTCCGCCTGGGTGGCGAACCAGTTCCAGCCCACCCGGCCGCCGGCACCGGGTTTGTTGATGATCGCAATCGGCATGCCAAGCGCATCCTCATTGCCGGCGGTCATGGTCACGATACGGGCCTGAAAATCCGTCGCCCCGCCGGCACCATAGCTGACCATCATCATGATCGGGCGTTCGGGGTAAGCCTCCTCTGCCAGGCCAGCCCCAGCCAGAGCGAATGTGGCCATCGCGGCCGCTGCCAGTATCTGTTTCATTGTTCCAATCCTCCCATTGGGTTTGCTCTGCCGCTGTTGCGGTTCAGAAAAAGATCTCCCGCGGTGTGAACACGTTGAGCAGCACCGCGAAAAGGCCATACATGACCGCCCAGAACCCGGCGGTGACGATCAGACGCCGGACCCAGGAGCGCAGCGCGCCATGGGGGGCCGGATCGTAAAGCGAAATCAGAATGAAAAACGCACCCGTGGTGGCGGTATAGAAGCCGAGCGCCTTGGCCGAGCCATAGACCAGCACCAGCGCCACGATCAGCCCGGGCAGGATGCGGATCAACTCCGCCCCGGTCAGCCCGTTGCCCACCTTGGTCCGCCCCAGCACCGCCTTGCCAAAGGTCCAGAGCGCCAGCACCACGAAAACGGTCGAGATCAGGCGCGGAAACAGGAACGCGTCGCGCGGCTCCTGGGTGTAGCTCAGATAGGCCACCGCAAGGCCGACGCCGGCAACGAGACCGCTGGCCAGAATATGCTGGGTCCGGGGCAGGGTCCTCACAGGGCCGCCTCCGCCTTGGCGACCGCGTCATCCTTGGTGACGACACGGCGGCTTCGCAATTCCATCCAGACCGAATAGGCGATGGAGGCGATGACGATCCCGATCAGCACCAGGTTCAGCCCGCCGGTAAAGAAATAGGCCCCGACGCTGGAGGTGGCATTGGCGATCATCGACCCCTGAATGAAATTCGCCTCCGCAATCGGGCCAAGGATCAGACCCAGCACCAGGGGCGCGGCCGAAAATCCGAAGCGTTCAAGGAAATACATCCCGGTGCCAAGCGCCATCATCACATTGACATCGCCCATGGAATTCTGCACCGAATAGCTGCCGAACACCGCCAGCCCCAGCACCACCGCCGCCATCACGTTGTTGGGCACCTGCGCCACTTTCGCCGCCAGCCCCGCCACGTAAAGCCCGAAAAGGCACATCAGGATCTGCCCCACCAGCATCGCGTTGATGAAGGTCCAGGCCACGTCGGGGTAATTGTCGAACAGATCCGAGCCGGGGAAGATCCCGTGGATCAGCAACCCGCCCAGGAGCACCGCGGCGGTGGGCGAGCCGGGGATCGACAGGGTCAAGAGCGGCACCAGCGACGGGCCGACCATGGCGTTGTTCGCGCTTTCCGCCGCGATCACCCCCTCGCTGTGCCCGGTGCCGAACTTCGCGCGCTCCGGGCTCAGCTTCTTGGCCTGATCATAGGCCACCAGCCCGGCGATCTGCCCGCCGACACCGGGGATCAGCCCGATGATCGACCCGGTGATCGTGCCGATGGACAGGGCGCGCAGCCGTCCGAACACCTCGCGCACCGCCGCCCCGATCGGATGGCGCGCCACGCTCAGCACCTCCGCATCCAGCCGCCGCCGCCCTTTGGCGAACATGGAAATCACCTGGGGAATGGCAAAGAGCCCGATCAGCGCCGGGATCACATTGATCCCGCCCGAGAGGCTGGAATGGAAGATGAATCGCTGCGCCCCCATGATGTCGTCAAACCCGATCGTGGCGAGCCACAGCCCGATGCAGCCCGACAACAGCCCCTTGACCACCGAGCTCGAATCCAGCGAGCCGATCACCGTCACCCCGAGGATCGCCAGCCAAAAGAGATGCGACGGTCCGAAGGCCAGCGCCCATTGCGCCAGCACCGGAGTGAGGAAGATCAGCAAGAGCACCCCGAAGACCCCGCCCACCGCCGAGGCCAGGAACGAGAGCTGCAACGCCCGCGCCCCTTCGCCTTTCTGCGCCATGGTGTGACCATCGAGCGTGGTGGCGATATTGGCCGGCGCGCCGGGGATCTTCAGCAGGATCGCCGAGACCGCGCCCCCCGCCACGGTCGAGGTATAGGCCGCGCCCAGAAGGATCAGCCCCTGGGCCGGTTCCAGCCGGAAAGTGAAGGGGATCAGCAGCGCCACCGCCATGGTCGGCGACAGGCCCGGGGTGGCGCCGAGGATCAGCCCGCCGATCGTTCCGATCAGCAAGAGACCGAAATTCACCGGCGCGAAAACATCCCCGAAATAGGCCAGAAATTCCAACGGGCGCCCTCCCAAACGCGTCGAATTGACATTTTAGGCTAGGGAATGAAAATAGTTTTGCAAATGTTTTCATTTTTGCCCGAGAAATCGCGGATTAGATATCTGAAATGAAAGAGAAAAAAGCGGATATCATCGCGGTTGCAAAGGCCGCGCGGGTCTCCCCTTCGACCGTGTCGCGCAGCTTCAACCACCCCGATCTGGTCAAGGCGTCGACCCGCCGAAAGATCGACCGCGCGGTGCGCAAGCTGGGCTATATCCGCAACCGTGCCGCCCAGACGATCCACGGTATTCGCAGCGGCACCATCGGGCTGATCGTGCCCACAATCGACCATGCGATCTTCGCCGAACTGATCCAGAGTTTTTCGGAATCGATCGAGGAATTGGGCTTCACCCTGCTGCTCGCCTCCCATGGATATGACCTGCAGCGGGAATATCTTCTGTGCCGCAAGATGCTGGAACACCGGGTCGATGGCATGGCGCTGATCGGCACCAGCCATGAGGCTGAAACCTTCGGTCTGCTGGAGCGTCAGGCGATCCCGACCCTGCTGCTGTGGAACTATTCCGAAGGCGCGCCGTTTCCCTCCATCGGGCCCGACAATTTCGAAGCGGGGCGTCTGGTGGCCGATCATGTGGCGCGGCTCGGCCACCGCCGTCTGGCCGGGCTTTTTCCGCCGCTCACCGGCAATGACCGGGCCGCCGGGCGGCGCGCCGGCGTCGAAGCGGCACTCGCCGCCCATGGTCTGCAGATTGCCGAAGGCTGGGATCTGGAAACCCCCTACAGCGTCGGCGCGGCCAAGGAGGCGGTGCTCGATCTCCTGGGGCGCCCCGACCGGCCCACTGCGCTGATCTGCGGCAATGACGTCCTGGCCTGGGGCGCGCTCCATGCGCTCGGCCGGGCAGGGGTCGCGGTGCCCGGCGAGGTCACCGTCACCGGGATCGGCGACTTCAAGGGTTCGAAGGATTTCGAACCTGCGCTGACCACCGTGCGTATCCCGGCGCGGCAAATCGGCGCCCGCGCCGCCGCCACCATCGCGCGCCGGGTCACCGACCCCGCGACCGAAGTGCCGAGCGAACTGGTGGTGCCGGAACTGCTGGTGCGCCAGACCTGCGCTCCGGGTATCCGGTAGGCCTGGTCTATTTCCGCCGCTTGTCCTGACCAAACATCTGCGCCAGCACCATCATGAAGGTGGTGATCAGGATCATGATCGTCGAGATCGAGGCGATGGTCGGATCGATCTGGTCCCGGAGCGCGTTGAACATGTTCCGCGTCAGCGTCGGATTGTCGCCGCCCGAGACGAACATCGCCACCACCACCTCGTCAAATGAGGTAAGGAACGATAATAGAGCGCTGGTCACAACCGCAAAGCGGATCTGCGGCAGGGTCACGGTGAGAAAGGCTTTCCACCGCGGCGCGCCCAGACTGCGGGCCGCCTCTTCTTGGCTCATGTCATAGCTTTTCAGCGCCGAGCCGGTGACGATCACCACCAGCGGCAGCGCCAGAACCGAATGGGCCAGCACCAGCCCCATGATCGTATAAAGAATGCCCATCTGCACATAGGCATAGAAAGCCCCGATGGCGATCAGCACCACTGGCACCATCATCGGCGTCAGCATCAGAACAAAGGTCGCGCGCACGAACTTCACTTTCGAGGCGTGGAGCCCATAGGCCGCCAATACGCCCACCGGTGTTGCCACCAGCATGGTCAGAAACGCCGCCTTGAACGAGGTCCAGGTGGCGCGCATCCATTCTTCGGATCCGAAGTAGAACTGGTACCAGCGCATCGACCAGTTTTCGGGCGGGAACTCCAGATACTGGCTGTCGGAGAAGGACATCGGCACCACGATCAGCGTCGGCGTCACCAACAGGATCATGATGATAACCGAAATGACATAAAGCCACAGACGTTGCCCATGGGTAACTTGCGTTTCCGTCGCGGGGCTGGTCCACCATTTTAACATCAGTGCCCGCCTCCCCGCGTCGCGGTCTCAAGGTTGAGGAACTTCGACGCGATCCACAGAATGACCACGGTCAGCACCAGAAGCACGACGCCAAGCGCACTTGCCGCGCCCCAGTTCACGAACAATTCGATATTCGAGACGATTTTCATCGACACCATGATCACCTTGCCACCGCCCAGCACCGCTGGCGTCACGAAGAAGCCAAGGCAGAGGATGAACACCATCAGCGATCCCGCCATCAGCCCCGGCAGGGTCAGGGGAAAGAACACGCCCCAGAAGGCCCGGCGCGGATTGGCGCCCAGATTTGATGCGGCTTTCATCAGGTCGAGATCAATCGCCCGCATGGCGCCATAAACCGGCAGGATCAGGAAGGGCAGCATGATATGCACCATACCAATCAGCGTGCCGGTCATGTTGTGGACGATCTTGATCGGCTCATCCCAGAGCCCCAGCGAAATGGCCCAATCATTCACCAGCCCGCGCTTTTGCAGCAGCACCAGCCAGGCATAGGTCCGCACCAGCAGCGAGGTCCAGAACGGCAACAGCACCGTGATCAGGCCCAGATTGGCGAGACGGGGGGGCAGTTGCGACAGGAAATAGGCCAAAGGATAGCCGATCAGGATGCAAAGCCCCGTGGTCAGAAAGCTGATCTGAAACGTGGTGGTGAAGATCCGCGCATAGGATTTCCGGTTGATCATGCGTTCGTAGTTCTCCAGCGAGAACTCCCCGTTCGCACCGATGAAGGAGACATAGAACAACCAGCCGACGGGCAGCACCAGCACCACAAGAACCATCAGAATGGCGGGGGACGACAGGCCAAAGAGCTTCAGCCATTCCAGCCGCTCGTCGCGCTTCAGCCCGGCTTCGTTGATCCGCAGATCCGCCATCTCAGACCTCGCCCGCATCGATCAGCACCGTGTCCTCGGGCGCAATCGTCAGGGTGATCTTGTCGCCGCTCGCAGGCAGCGACGACACGCTCTTGCCGGTCACAGCACCGCGCATGGCAATCTGTTTGCCGCCCGCCAGATCTGCATGCAGGAGATAGCTGTCGCCCTGATAGACCACCTCCGTGGCCGTCGCCGCGAAATTGTTCGCGCCGTCCTGCGGACCGGTCTCCGATAGCCGGATCCGCTCGGGCCGGATCATCATAACCAGATCGCGCGCCTCGGGCAGCGGCTCCGACAGGATCAGCGGAGTCTCTTCCACCGCCACCCCGTCACTGCGCCGGGTCACATCGAGGAACGTGGATTCGCCGATGAAATCCGCCACAAACCGGTTTGCCGGCCGCTCATAAAGATCGCGCGGCGTCGCCAGTTGCATGATCCGGCCATGGTTCACCACCGCGATCCGGTCCGACATGGTCAGCGCCTCGCGCTGATCGTGGGTCACGTAAACCGTTGTCATGCCAAGCTTTTCATGCAGATGACGCAGCTCGATCTGCATCTGGTCACGCAGTTTCTTGTCCAGCGCCGACAGGGGCTCATCCATCAGCAGAATGCGCGGCTCAAAGACAATCGCCCGCGCCACCGCCACCCGCTGCCGCTGCCCGCCCGAGAGCTGATCAATCCGCCGTTCGCCAAAGCCACCCAGCTGCACCGTCTCCAGCGCCTCTTCGACCCGGCGGGCGACCTCCGCCTTGGGCACCCGGCGCAGGCGCAGCGGATAGCCGACATTTCCCGCGACACTCATATGCGGGAAAAGCGCGTAACTCTGAAACGTCATCCCCAGATCGCGCAGATGGGGCGGTTTGCGGATCACCTCCTCATCGCCGAATTTCAGACTGCCGCAATCGGGCCGGGTGAACCCCGCCAGCACCATCAGAAGCGTTGTCTTGCCCGACCCCGACGGGCCCAGTAGCGTCAGGAACTCGCCGCTTTTCACTTCGAGCGACACGTCATCGAGCGCATGGACCTTGCCATAGGTCTTGGTGACACCGGCCATCGAAATCGGCAGAGCGTCTTGGGATGGGCTGGTCAAACCGAACCTCCGATCGTCTTTCAAAGTCGCAAACGGCGGGCGATGACCGCCCGCCGCATATCCGTCAGGCGAACCGCCTTATTCGGTCAGCATTTCCTGATACATCTCGGCCGCGATGGTTTCCCATTCCGCATACCATTCCAGCGACACCGGCATCTGCATCGCCGCATTGTCGGGCGAGGACGGCAGTGCTGCCGCCATATCGGCCGAGATCTCGCCAGTCTCGTAGGCGGCAAGATTGGTCGGGCCATAGGTGATGTATTTCGGCAGGTCGTCCTGATATTCCGGCTTGGAAATCTCGGCCAGAAGTTCCATCGCGACGGCCTTGTTCGGCGCCCCCTTCGGGATCGCAAAACAATCGTAATCCAGAAGCGCCTGGTTGAAGCTGTACATGACCTTGGCGCCATCCTTGGCGGCATTGTCGAACCGGCCATTCCAGCCGGTGGTCATGTCAACCTCGCCATCCTTCATCAGCTGCGCATGCTGCGCGCCCGAGGTCCAAAACACATCAATATGGGGGCGCAATTCGCGGATCTTGTCGAGCGCGCGTTCGATCCCCTCTTCCGAGCCGAGCACCTCATAGACATCTTCCGGCGCCACACCATCGGCCATCAGCGCAGGCTCCAGCGCCCCGGCCACCTTGCCGCGATAGGCGCGCTTGCCGGGGAACTTCTCCACATCCCAGAAATCGGCCCAGCTCTGCGGCCCGGCCTCGCCATAGGTCTCGGTGTTCCAGGCATAGACGGTCGAGAACACATCGCCGCCGACACAGAACTTGCCGCGCGTTGTGGGAATGAAACTCGAGGCATCAATGATCGAATAATCCAGCTCCTCCAGCAGCCCCTCGGCACCTGCGCGGGCCGCCGAGCCGGAACCACTGGCGACGATATCCAGCGTCACCTGACCCGAGCTCACCTGCAACCGCACGTCCGACATGCCGCCGTAGGTTTCCTGCTTGATCTTGATGCCAGTCTTGGCCTCCGCCGGTTCAAACAGCGCCTTGCTCTGCGCCTCCTGATAGGACCCGCCCCAGGAGGCGATGGTCACCTGTTTGTCCTGCGCCAGGGCAGGCGTGGCCACCAGCGCGGTGGCCAGTATCAAATGTGTCTTCAGTTTCATCTCTCTCTCCTGTTGGTTTTGATCATGGCCGTTTTCGGCCTCTGTTATCTACTGTCGCGCCAAAGCCCGCTGGCTCTGCCAGGCATCTTTCCACCGGTAAAACGCCACGGCCGCTGGCAGGAACCAGGGCTTTCCGGTATAAAACGGCCGCGTCGGATAGGGCAGATCGTCAAAGGCGGTCTTGCCCTCGGCCAGTCCCAGCACCTTCTGCCCCGCCCGCATGCCCAGATAGCTCGCCATCGACACGCCCGAGCCGCAATAGCCCTGGGCATAATGGATGCCATCATGGACCCCGGTATGGGCCATCTCGTCGAAACTATAGGCGACCGTGCCGCTCCAGCTGTGACTCAGAGCACAGCCTTCCAATTGCGGAAAGATAGCGCACATCTTCTCATAAAGCAGCGCCGCACTTGTCGTCGTGTCGGTCTCGCCTGCCGAAACCCGCCCGCCGAAAAGCACACGGCGCCGGTCGGGACAGGGGCGGTAATAATAGACCACCTTGCAGGTGTCGCTGGCGATGCGGCCGGTGGGAAACAGCTCCGCCATCAGCGCCTCGGGCTGTTCCTCGGTGGCAATCACGTAACTGCCGATGGGAATGACCCGGCGCCGCAGCCAGGGCACCAGACCGGTGGAATAACCGTTGGTCCCGACAATCACATCCCGCGCGCGGACCGCGCCGCGTTCCGTCTCGACAAGGAACCCATCGCGCTCCCGCGTGATCCCGGTCACCGCGCAATGGCCCAACACCTGCGCGCCCGCCTCCCGCGCCAGGGTCAGAAAGCCGCGGTGCATCTTGCCCGGATCAACCGATGCGTGATCGGGAAAGACCACGCCACCGAAATAGGCATCCGAGCCCAGTTCGCTGCGCTGTTCCGCCCGCGGCACCATCCAGCTTTCGATCCCGTCATCCCGCTTCAGCACCTCGGCGTCGCGGGCCAGCATCTCGTAATGCTGCGGCGTATGGGCGGCGTGATAACGCCCCGACCGGGTGAAATGGCAGTCGATCCCTTCCGAAGCCACGAAGTCTCCAAG
This sequence comes from Silicimonas sp., assembly GCA_025800205.1. GTDB lineage: Bacteria > Pseudomonadota > Alphaproteobacteria > Rhodobacterales > Rhodobacteraceae > CALKXV01. The sequence goes on from JAOXSD010000095.1 coordinate 12,647, forward strand.
CCAGGTCAGCGCCGCCTGTCCTTCCGCTCGGATATTCCGCGCGCGCTCCGCCCCGAACATACCCGCCAATTTCGCGAAAGACGGCTTCACGCTGGTGCTGACCTGGCCGCCATTGCGGGTGCTGCAGCCAAAACCGGGATCGCCGGCCTCCAGCACCAGGGTGCTGCGCCCGCCGCGCGCGGTCTGGATCGCGGCACTCAGCCCGGTATAGCCGGAGCCCACGACCAGCACATCCACCGCCGAAGGCAGCGCCACCGCGCCCGCCTCATCGGCGGCAAGTCGATCATGCCAGTAAACGGCATGACGCATATTCTGCAGCGCTGCGTGTTTCATCATCTCCCCAAGGGTCCGGTTTCGGATCCTTGCGACCAGCCTAGTGCGGCATTGGGCGAGAAATCAAATCCACTATGGCAAAACGATCAGACCAATTTGGCACGCAGACTAGGGAGTTCCCGCAGCAGATCCACGCCCAGGCTGATCTCTTCGGGCGTGGCACTGCCAAACCCAAGGGCAAATCCCGCCGCCCGGATCGGCGCCAGACAATAGCGCGACAGGGGCGTCAGGGTCAGACCGCGCTCTGCCGCCTCCTCCTGCACCACCGCCTCATCCAACCCCTCTGCCAGATGGGCCATGGTGTGAAATCCGCCGCTGGTCGGCTGCACATCCAGCGCGCCGACCAGCCCCTGCGCCTCGGTCATCAGCACCTCGTAGCGCGCCTTGTAAAGCCGCCGCATCATTCGGATATGGGTGGCGAAATGCCCCTCATCCATGAAATCCGCGACAATCGCCTGGACCATGGTGGACGGCCCGCTGGCCCAGGAGGCAAAGAGCCGGTCAAACCCCGGAATCATCCGCTCGGGCACCACCATGAAGCCCAGCCGCAGGGAGGGGAAAAGCGACTTGGAGAACGTGCCGACAAAGATCACCCGGCCGCTGGCATCAATGCCGTGCAGCGCCGGTTGCGGGGCCTGCCCAAAGTAGAATTCCCCGTCATAATCATCCTCAACCACCACAGCCTTGGCCTCATCCGCCGCCTGCAAAAGCGCAAACCGCCGCGCCAGTGACATCACATGCCCTAGGGGCTGCTGATGGGAGGGCGTGACAAAAGCGAGCCGGAAATGGGGCGCCTTGCGCAACGCGTCCTCCACCACCAGACCTTCCCCATCCACATCCACCGGAATCAGCTCAGCCCCTTCAGATAAAAAGGCATTTCGCGCCCCCGAGGCGCCGGGATTCTCCATCCAGACCCGGTCACCGGGGTTCAGGAACAGATGGCCGATATGGGCAAAGGCCTGTTGTGCGCCTGCGGTGATGAACACCTGTTCCGGGTCGCATTCGATCCCTTTCAGCGCCTTCAGATGCATCGCGATGGACCGGCGCAGGGGCGAAAACCCTTTGGGTTCGCCATAGCCCATCACCATGTCGCGATCGCCGCGCATATGCCGGGCCGAAATACGTGCCCAATGGGCGACCGGAAAGGCATCAAGCGCGGGCAGGGCGGTCACGAATGCGCCGGTGCGATGGGGCAGCCAGGATCGGGGCGCCAGCGACTTCCCTGCATGGCGGATCGTATAAGACAGGCGCGGCTCGGGCAGATCGGCCCGGCGCGCCGCCACCGGTTCGGGCACCGCCCGGGGCGCCTGCAACGTGTCGCTGACAAAAGTGCCCGAGCCGACCCGTGACACCAGCATGCCTTCCGCCACCAGCCGGTCCACCGCATCGATCACCGTGGTCCGCGACACGGCCAGTTCCTTGGCCAGCGTCCGGGTGGCCGGGATCCGCTGCCCCGCGCCCACGCCGCCCGACAGGATCAAGTCGCGCAAGGCCTGATAGAGCTGCACACTGACCGAAACCCTTGATGTCCGATCAAGCCGGATCGACGACAACAAGGCACCGGCGACGGTTTTCACAGGATCAACCCTTCCACAATTGGTCTGTACTCTTTGCCTGAATGGCCATACTCCACAGACCATTGTTGCGACAAGGTCACCGCAACATCCCAGTCACAGCCGGTTCGCAGCCATGAAGATCAAATCCATCGAAACCTTCACCACTGAATTCGTCTGCTTCGTGCGGGTCACCGCCGAAGACGGCGCCCAGGGCTGGGGCCAGGTCGCCCCCTATTTTGCGGACATCACCGCCCAGGTGCTGCACCGCCAGGTCGCCCCCTGGGCCCTTGGCATGGCCTGCGACGCCCCCGGTGAAATGGCAGATTTCGTCCGCGACCGGGAACACAAGTTCCCCGGCGCCTATCTGCGTCGCGCCATCGGCGGCGTCGACACCGCCCTTTGGGACATGCGCGGCAAACGCGAAGGCCTGCCGGTCTGCTCTCTGCTCGGCGGCACCCCCGGCAAGTTCCGCGCCTATGGCTCCTCGATGAAGCGCGACATCACACCCCGCGACGAGGCCGACCGCTTTCTCAAACTGCGCGACGCCCATGGGTTCGACGCGTTCAAATTCCGCATCGGCGCAGAAGTGGGCCGCGACCAGGACGAATGGCCCGGCCGTACCGAAGAGATCGTCCCCACCATCCGCCGCACCCTTGGCGACGAGGTCGCCCTCCTGGTGGATGCCAATTCCTGCTATTCTCCCGCTCGCGCCATCGAAGTGGGCAAGCTTCTGATTGACAACGGAATTTCCCACTACGAGGAACCCTGTCCCTATTGGGAATTCGAACAGACCCGCGAAGTGACCGAGGCGCTTTCCATCGATGTGACGGGCGGCGAGCAGGATTGCATGATGGCGAACTGGAAACGCATGATCGACGAAAATGTCGTCAACGTGCTGCAGCCCGACATTTGCTATATCGGTGGCATCGACCGCACCATGCGTGTGGTGAAAATGGCGCAGGCCGCAGGCCTGCCGATCACGCCCCATGCCGCCAACCTGTCGATGGTCACGCTCTTCACCATGCATTTGCTGCGCGCCATTCCGAACGCGGGCAAATATCTCGAATTCGCCATCGAGGGGCTCGATTACTACCCTTGGCAGGACGGGCTTTTTGTCGAAGATCCGTTCCGGATCACCGAAGGGCAGGCCACCGTGACCGACGCCCCGGGCTGGGGGGTGGAGATCGCACCCGCCTGGCTCGAAAAAGCCAGCTACCAGATCAGCGAATTGGACGGCTGAACAAAAAATGGACCGCGAAACGCGGTCCATTTCCGATCCCGGAGACGGGGAGGGGCGTCAGCTGCCCAGATCCATCCCGTCCACTTCTTCCCAGATCTCTTTCCAGACCTTCTTGGACTTGCCCTTCGCCTTGGCGCTCTTGGCCGCGTCCAGATTATCGGTCATGCCGTCGCCCTTGACGATCACCAGGCCGACCATGCCAAGTGCAGCATGGGGCGAGCATTCGTAGCCATAGAAGCCGGGCTTGTCGAAGGTCACCGAAATTTCCTTGTTGATCTTGCCCTTCCAGCCCTCAGCGCCCTCGGGCAGCATGCCTTTCGAAGAGGCGCTGTTATGGCCTTTCTCGGTCGGCAGGAACGTCACCGTATCGCCGGGCTCGACCACGAGGACGCGCGGCAGGAACACGTTGCGCAGCTTCTTTTCCTCGGGATGCTTGGTGAGCATCTGGACTTCATGGGTGGTTTCAGCGCGCACCATGCCGGTGGACGCCAGCACGGTGGCGGTGATCACGGACAGGGTGGCAAGGGCACGGCGGCGGGTCATGAGTTGAGACACGGTGATCTCCCTTCGAGTTCAATTGCATCGGCCCGCGCAGACGACATTTGGCATCGGGGCGCGAGCGTTCTTCGATTAATCGATCCGATTGTGGATTGTACAGAGAGACCGCAGCGCTATATCTTAACATCATCGACAAATGCGCGGAGACCTTCTCTATGCTGCTGTTTCAAAATGATTTTCCAGGACTGCGCCTAATCCGCGCAGGTGCCCCTGAGGTCCGGCAATGGCCCTGAACATGCGCAGCCGCACCATGGCCTATTTGGCCGTTGTGGTTCTGCTCTTTTGCGCGACCGCATTGGGCAAGGCCGCGCTGCGTGGCCACGAGGCTCCGGGGGTGCTGCGTGAGATCCATCTGCTCGAAGACGAAAACTACGGCGAAACCGTTGCGCTGATGCGTTTCCCGTTGGAACTGACCTTCGCCGACAGAACCGGCCCCCAGCCGTTCCTGTTTCGCGATGAAAGCCAACAGCCCCCGGTCCGGCGCCTCGACCAGACCGCTTATGAAGACGACTTCGACGGGTTTGTTGCCCATCTTCTGAAGGATCTGCGGTTTTCCGTGAACGGCCGGGAGATCCCGCCCGAACTCGGCATCCTGTCGCTGGTTCCGGTGACCGGCACCGACCCTCTGCCGCCCGGTCTTTTGACGGCCAAGACCCTGCTCGGCGTCTGCACGGCCTTTCCCGGGCGGGCCGAGATCCGCCAGATCGAGGTCGTGATGGAAATCTACCTGCCCGACACAAGGTCCAGCGACCCGATCACGATCACCCTCGACGCGTTGCCATCGGAAACGCCCGTGACCACGCGTGTCAGAGACCATCGCAGAACCGGCCAAAGTGAGACACACGATCTCGGCCGAGAGGCGCCGCGCTGACTCTTCCCGACGTCTGACCGTCCTTTACCCGGCATCACGCGATGCAGGCCGCAGCCACGCCCGTTTGCCGGTGACCACTCACGGATGTCGTCTTGGCCGACCGCAGGCGACGCCTAACCATGATTATGTTGAATACTCCGATTGCAATCGCCGTGCAGAGCTGCCCATTACGATGAAAAATAGTATCATCCATTTCTCTGATCGAAGCGCCATGGTTTCATCATAATGACAAGGAACAGGAAATCTCATTTACTTTCATCGCCTTACCCCCATCTTTCATCACGGCGCTTTCGCCATTGAGACGGTGCATTCAGCGGCGATTTCACAACCATTAGCATTCCTAATAGTAACATCCTTGCCTTAATGCAATCTTGCTTCCTATGGTCGCGCGATGTGATTGCAATACGGGAAAAGATCGTGACCCATTATGAGTCGTCCATTCTGCCGGGCCTGGCCGGGCGCACCGTCAACGCCATCCGCGACCCCGAAGCCTGGGGGGACGTGCTCGAACATATCCTGGAAAACACCGACTTCTGCGGCGCTATCATCACTTTGCGAGACAAGAAGACCTGTCAGATCGTCAATGACAGGGATCTGGAATCGAAATTCCATTCCCCCCTGATCCGGGGCTTCACGACCGAGGCGGTGGTCTATTACCTGACCGAATTGCGCACCATCGATCCCTGGGCAGAATATCAGCGGTTCAATTACCCGTTCCGGCCCACCATCATGTCGCGGGTCTGCCCGCCCGAAGGGCAGTCCGGCCAGCGGTTCTTCGAGTGGCTCAACAACCTTGGCATGGAAGACACTGTGGTCTTCGAACTGGACCGGATGGCGGGCTACTGGACCGCCTGCAATCTTTTCCTGCCCAATCGGGACACGGAAACGGGCAGCCGCGCCCGGGCCTTTGCGGAGGCCCATTTCGAAATGTTGCGCGACGCCTGGCAAACCAGCCAGGCCGTCCAGAAAAGCCGCCAGACCGAACTGGCCTTGCTCGACCATCTGAATGATGCCGGCAAACCCTATTGCCTGGTCGGCCCCAACGGCGAGTTCCAGCGCGGCAACGGCATGTTCGACGACATGGTCAACGAGGATGTGATCCGGATCTCGGGCCCTGCCAAGAAACTGAGCTTTTCCAAAGGGGTGAAGGTGATCGGTCTGGAGGGCTGGGAAGATCACACCTTGATGCGCCACGACGGGCCGGACACCTCGTGCCGGGTGAATGCGCGCCCCATCGAGCCCGATCCCCGTTTTGCCGAGAAGCGCGAGAAGATGTGGCTTCTGAGCGTCACGGGCTTTGACACATCGCCCCAGCGCGGCGCCCCCGAGCGCTATGATCTGCGCGATCTGACGGCCCAGGAAACCAAGATGTTCCAGGCGGTTGTCCATGGCAAATCGGTGTCCTCGGCCGGTGACATGATCGGCGTGCGCCGATCGCGGGCCTTCGAGATCTGGGGGTCGGTGAAGGAAAAGCTGAACATCACCAACGCCCATCAGATCCGCCAGCAGCAACCGGCGGAGTAGCACTTTATCCATTTATTTGAAGTGTTTACGCGGTTTGGAGTCGAAAACTCCAAGCCGCGGCTTGCGATGCGCATTGATCAGAAGACCAGGCCCGAAACGCCCGGGGCTCACATTTTCTGTCATGCCCCTTCTGCCGGAAATGCGCTTACTAGGAAGGCCTCAGAGGTGAAAACGAGAGGCTATTCCAATGTTCCAGATTTCCAAACCGATCACCGCGGCTGCGCCTGAAATTACCTATCGGCTCACCCCCGGTGTCCTGAAAACCTTCGCCGACCCGGGCAAGGGGTTTCTGACCTTCGACCAGTTCGTGACCATCGTGCAGTGGTACCGGGACACCCATTATGCCCCCGACCATGTGGAGGGGTTCGCGGATGCGGTGGGACGCGACTACATGGTCTGGACCCGGAGCGCGACCAGTTCCTATTTCCGCCATGTCTTTCCCGATGCGCTGACGTCCGATTTCACCATCGGGTTCTCGATCCCGTCGCTTGACAGTCGCGCCTGGTTCCCGCTCGAAGTGCGCATGTATGACGGCCAGGAACTGGTGTTCCAGCATGTCCAGAAACTGGTGATGGAGCGCAAGGTCAAGGACCGGTTCGTGCTGTCCTCCTGGCAGAAAGTCCCGCCGATCCGCGAATTCCTTCTGTCGCAATGCCCGTTCGTCTGAGCGTCGCCCTGCGCGGTGCGGAAAGTGCCGCGCAGGGCATCGAACCGGACGGGAGTCCGGTGCTTTTCGCCGACCACACGGGGTACGATTTCCGCAGGGGCCGTGTGTGTGGCCTTTTCAGTTGGGGAACGGGGTTTGACACTGCGGGGATTTCGAAACACGCGGCATGTCCATCGCCTTACACGGATGGAACGCCCGCGTGCGGCACAATGATCGGAACCGGTGATTTTGAGTTGAAGGTCTGTGAATGAGTTTTTCGGGGAGCGAGAGTTTGATTTCCATTTTTTCACCCATCAGGGGTCGGATCTCCTTGATCCGTGCTGCCGGGGGAACCGGCGTGTTCCGATTGCGGGCTCTGCCCGTCGCGTCACGCAAGGTGACGGTCTCGGCTCTGACTGAAGTTTCTTCGGCGATCCGGGAGGTTTCCCATCAACTCCCGGGTCGCCGACCCAGGTTTTATCAACCGGGTTTGGCGTTGCGGCCTCTTCGGGTCTCCGCATCGACACCCGGATCCAATTTGAGACGACCGGGGGTTTCCCGGTCGGGATAGGTTCAAATGTCGGATCAATTTCGACCCGTCGTTTGGCGATTTGAGGCCCCGTGATCTTGGGGGCCAAGGGCGCGCCGCTGTATTTGGCGCCAGGTGCGGTGGTTACTTGTTCTGGGTTTCTCGCCGCACCGCATTTTTCCCGCCCGGGGCAATTCGATTGAACCCATGAAACTGCAGGAGGTGCGTGTCGGGATGGAAAACACTTGCAAACTGACCCCACCCCGGGCGCGGACAGGGGGCGATGATAATTCTTGTCAGCGGCCAGAGCGCCGTTGCGCCTCTAAGCTGGGTCGCAGGACAACCCAAGCAACTCGGGGAAGAACTGATATGTTGAACGGATTTTCAATGAAGGGGATCGGAATCGCCGCAATGCCGCTGGTCCTGGTTGCCACGAGCCAGCCGGCACAGGCAGATCTGAAGGACGCAATCGTGGAGGGCATCCTCCGCGGGGTGATCAAACAAGGGGCCAATCAAAATCCACCCAAGACCCCCAGACCGAAACCGCAGATTGACCCTGCCCAGCAAGCGCAGAACCGCGATGTGCAGACCGCGCTCAACGGCTTCGACTTCCCCGCCGGCGTTGCCGACGGGGTTCTTGGACGCAAAAGCCGGGCGGCGATCCGCCAGTATCAATCCTACGTGGGTTTCCCGGTGACCGGATGGCTGGATACTCATCAGCGCGAGATCCTGCTCGGCGCCTGGAACCGTGTGCAATATGGGGGTGGTGCCGCTTATCCGAACATGATGGCGCAGGAAGGCCCGCGCGGGATGCTGCGCACGGCGCTCAATCCCGAGTATCCGCGCCAGCGCTGGAACGACGGTCGGCCGGTGCCGGCACCCGGCAACGTCCCGATCCCCTCCCCCGCTCCGAAACCCGGCGGACAGGAGATCACTGGCGGCACGGGCGACGGATTTGTCATCCCGACGCCGAAGCCGATTGACCGGGAGCCCGTCTCCATCTCCGCCCGTTGCGATCTGGTCCAACTCACCCGCAGCGCCACCGGCGGTGTTCTGGCGAGTAACATGACCGATCCCAATCAGGCGCTGAGCGAGAAATTCTGCGACGCCCGCGATTTCGCCATCCGCACCGGCGCCAATGTGCATCAGCAATATGCCATTTCCGAGAACGAGATCGGGAATATCTGCACCTTCCTCGAAACCGCGTTCAGGAACGAGGTTCTGCCGCAGATCGGTGCGCCGAAAGACACTGTGATCACAACGGTCACCGCGCTCCGCACCAAGATCGGACTGGGGCCCGCCGACAAGGCGCAGATCTATGGTCAGATCTGCCTTGGCCTTGGCTACCGGACCGACAATGCAGACATGGCACTGGCCAGCGCACTGACCCTGGTCACGGCGGGAATGGCCCCGGTGGGCGAGCTGGTCGGGCATCATCTGCGGGAAGGCTTCGGCCTTGGGCGGCCGAATGCGCCCGCCGCCCAGGCCTGGTACGAAGAGGCGGTCACCGCTCTGGAAAACGGCACGCCGCCGGTTTTTGAGCCCAGCTCAACCCCCGAACGGATCATGGTGATCCGCAAGGCGATCGAAATGGGTGGATTGCGGGCAGGGCTGTCCCCCATCCCGCAACTGGTTCCGGCCCGCGAGGAATTTCGAAATGCAGGACAGTAATTATCGGGAATGCGCCAATATGGGTCGTCAAACACCTTTTTTGTGGCGCTCTAATTATCGAACGCTTTCGCCAAAGGCCCAGACGGAGAGTTTTAATCGAAACGATGAAAAACAGGGCATGGAAGTGACGCTTCCGTTCCGGTTAACTGGGCACACGGCAAAGGCGAAAAATGTGCACCTTCAAAAGCTTGTTTCGCGAAGAACGACAAGGATCACATTTTCTATCATATGCAAACGAGCCAGAATCACAGTAGCTTATCTTCAATGCGATGCTTTCTGGGTTAGGGAGAAATACCATGTTTCGGCGTAAGACAGTAAAATATGCAGGTGTTGCGGCACTGACCGCGACAATGGCGACCCTGGGGGCGGAACGCGCTCAGGCAGATTTTCACAAGGCGGTCGGCGCGGCGATCATTCTGTGCGGCACCGGAATTGTGAATTGCAAACAGGGCAGCAAGCGGCGCACCACCACCACCCGGCGGTCCAGCGGCATGAGCTCGGCACAGCGCCAGCAGAACAAGGATGTGCAGGCCGCGCTCAATGCGTTCAACTTCCCCGTCGGCACGGTGGACGGATCGCTTGGCCCGAAAAGCCGCCGCGCCATCGGCAATTACCAGGCCTATATGGGCTGGGGTTCCACCGGCTATCTGGATGACTACCAGCGCCAGACCCTGGTCGACAGCCACAACAAGCTGCAATACGGCGGCGGCGCGGCCTATCCGAACATGATGGCCCGGGAAGGGGCGCGGGGTCTCCTGCGCACCGCCGTGAACCCGCAGTATCCCGCTCAATACGGCGACAATGTCGGCGGTTACGGTGGCAACACCCAGGGCGGTTATGCCCAGGGCAATCAGGGCTTCAACCAGGGCACTCAGGGCTTCGCCCAGACCGATCCCAACTTCCATGCCAACCAGGGCAACAGCTTCGGGAACAACGGCGGCGGCCAGCAATTGCAGAACCCGAACCAGGTGTTCGGCAACAACACCCAGCAGGCCAATCTTGGTCAGCAGGGTCAGGTGATCGATCAGGGCAATGGCGGCGGCGGTGTTCAACCTCTGGCCAAGCTGCCCACGCTGAACCTCAAGGGCAACGAGCCGGTCTCCATCGCCTCGCGTTGCGATCTGGTGGAACTGACCAGCGAAGCCACCGGCGTGATCATGTCGAGCAACCTGACCGATCCGAACCAGGCGCTGAGCGAGAAATTCTGCGACGCCCGCACCTATTCGATCCGCAACAGCCAATATGTCATGTCCCAGGTCTCGGTCTCGGAGAACGAGATGACCGGCACCTGTGGTCAGATCGAAAAGGCGATCACCGGGCAGGTCTCCGGCATCTCCAGCCAGGGCAATGTGGAGGTTCTGGGCTCGGTCGCAAAGGTCAGCAGCGCGCTTGGGCTCGATGACCCGGCCACGGCCGAGATCTACGGCCAGATCTGCCTCGGCATGGGCTATCGCCAGGACAATGCGAAAATGGCCCTGGCCGGCGCGCTGATCCTGACTGCGGCGGGCAAGGCGCCCTATAGCGAGTTGGTCGGCCATCACATCCGCGAAGGGTTCGGGGTTCCGGCCAATACGGGCAATTCCAAGCCCTGGTATGAAGCGGCAGTCTCCGCCCTGGAGCAGGGTCAGCCCCCGGCGTTCGAGCCATCCACCACCGCCGAACGGGTGATGATCATCCGCAAATCCATTGAGATGGGGGGGCTGCGCGCCGGGCTCGCACCGCTTCCCAAACTTGTCCCGACCGCGAACAGCGTCATCCTCCCTGACAACTGATCCGACTTGATCGCGGCGTTTTGGCGGCCCTTCGGGGCCGCCCTTTTTGTCCGATCACCCGCCGCCCACCAGCAGGAAAGGCGCCCAGATCGACGGATGGGCGTTGGAGATCGGGCCATCATCCCGGGACCGATCGGCCGCAAGCGCGCGCATGGTCTGACGCAGGGCTTCGGCCTTGGCGGTGCCACCTTCGGCCGAGACCACCGTGCCGGTGGTCAAACGCTCGGCAGCCACATCATCGACCCGCCACTGGGAGACCAGAAGGCTCTGGGCGCCCGCGTTGAAAAACCCCTGCGCCAGCCCCCCCAGACCATCGCCAAAAACGCCCTCGCGCCCGGCGGTGTCGCAAGCTGACAGGATCACCCATTCCGCGTTGAGATCGAGCCGGGCCGCCTCCGAAGCGGTCAGCAATCCGTCCTCGTCGCCGATCCCCTGACCTGCGGCGGGCGGGGTCAGGGCGAGAGCGGGTTCCCCCAGACCCTGGAACGCCCCGGAAAGAAGACCATGGGTGGCAAAATGCACGATCCGCGCCTCGGACAACCGCCCGCTGTCGTTCATCGCCCGGACAAACCCTTCGGTGGCCCGGGCGCCAAGTGCTATGGCGTCGGGATCGGTGTCGAAGACCTGTGCCAGTGCTGCAACCTCGCGCCGGGTGCCTGGCAGCCGCGGCAGGGCACGAATGCCGAGCGCACGATCCGTGCCGCGCAGGGCGAGGATGTCATCGGCGGTCGGAAGGTCTTCGTCTTCGGCGCCCTGAAACAGGGGATCGCCGATACCGAGATAGGCAAGCGTGGTCGCGGTCGCGCGGGCGGGATCGCGCGCCCGGAGATCCTTGAGCGCCACGACCGAGGGCACGATGCTGAGGGCGCGTTCATGGCCGAGCCAGGAGACCGCGCGCAGATCCTCGGGGGCGCGGAACCGGCCGCTGCCGGGATCATGAGTTACCAGGGCGGCAAAGGGAATGGTCATCGCGGCCCCAGAGGGCACGATGGTCCACTGCGGCTTGTCGCCGATCAGAGCGGCGACCTCGGGCGCGCCGAACAGGGCATCATGGAGACGTGCGGCGTTCTCGAAGGCGAAGTGCCGTTTGGCTCCGGCAGGTGCAGCAGCCTCTTCCCCCGTGACCGCAGACATGGGCGCGCGCAGCCCCGCAAGGACCGTCGGCGCGCGCCCATCGGGATCGAGCGCATGGTGCAGAATGCCGACATCAAGCACGAGTTGCTCAAGCGAAATGGGGACTTCTGCCCAGGCGGTTCCTTCCCGGGTGACGGCAAGAACAAGGCCATTGATCCCATGGCGCGCGCCAGGCAGAACTCCCATGGGTTGGATCAGGATCAACGCCTCATCCGGGTTGAGCATCGTCTCTGCCCTGTCAGGTGAAGTGATCTCGGCGAGCGGAATGGGCTCGGCAACCTGAGCATCGAAATATGTGGGAAAGCGGTTTTCGATCTCGGTATGGAGCAGGGTGATCCGAGCGGCCCGCGCCCGGCGTTGCTCGGCGCTTTCCAACAGTTCCGCGCTTGATCCCGCACGGGGCTCACTCCGAAAGCCGGACAACGCCTCGAATTCCGCGATGACCTCCTGCAACCCCGGATCCTCTGTCGCGCGACGCAGGGTGCCGCGCGAAACGGAAGCTGCGGCCGGCCCGTAACTTGCCAGTTGCAGCGCCTCGAACGCTTTTGCGAGATATTCTGCACGGTCCGCCAATGGCTTGCCTTGTGCTGCGAACCAGATCGAAGCGCTCTGTCGCCAGCCATAGAGCCGGCTGAAGGCGTGAAAATCACCGGCACCGCCAATGGACCCTGCCCACCGCATTTCCCGCATCATGTCGATCACGTCGCGAACCCCGCGCTCGAGGATCCGGACCGCCTGATCGAAGTCGCCCATATTGTGAAACACGTTGGCCCGTGCCTCGTGCAGCATGTGCTCCAGAGGCACGTCGAAACGGGTGCCTCCCGCCTGCACCACCAGATCAAAGTCATCGAGAGAAGCGAGCACCGCCAACGCCTCCTCGAACCTGCCGAATTCGGTGAGAGTGTTGGCGAGATTTATGAAATGGGTAAACCCGTGCATCGGACCCTGTGCCGCGGTTTCTGCCTCCGCCAACCGCCGCAGAATGTCGAAATCCGCGTCGGTGAGAACGGTAGCCTCGGGCCCGCCACCGGAGAAAACCGGGCTTTGGCCCAACCGAGCCAGCACCTCGAATGCCTGCGCTTCGCCGCGTCGCGCATGGATAATGAGTGCCCGGGCGCGCAACGTGTCCAGGTGATTGGATCCAAGCTGCGCTTGCAGAACTTCGACCGCCGGATCAAGCAAAGCCTTGAGTTCCGCGAAGTCGAGCGATCGCGACAGGAGAGTGCGCGCCCGCTGCACCCGAGCGCGCGCGCCCGCCTCGACGGGCAATTCCGGATGGGCATCCACAAGGGCAATGACTTCGCCATAGAGCGTGCCCGCCAGTTCGATATCCGCGTTGCCCATGGCGGTTTTTGCAAGGGCTTCAAGCGCCTCCAGCCTCCGCTCCGGCGTTCCATTCGCCGCCAAGGCTTCCATCACATCCCGGTTGAGGTCACGGAACTGGAAATATTGTCCCTCCATCTTGGCGATCTTCGCCAACCTGCTCTTGGCATTCACTTGCACCGTCTCGACCACCGGATGATCCGGGTCGACCGCGCCGCTGCCGATGTCCTCCAGAATTCCTTCATAGAGCGCGCGGGCCTCGCTGAACCGAGCGCTTTCTTCAATGGCCATGGCAAGCTGCGACCGGGTCTCCAGCGCGGGCACGCTATCGGGCGCATGGACAGACAGAACGGCCTCCAGCCCGCGGCGGGCCACCGGGATCGCTTCTTCAGCACGGTTCTGGAAACGCAGCGCATGGGCGAGGAACGTGCTCGCCATCTTGATCGCATCAACATTCTCCGGCTGCGCCGCCTCGCCGATCTGCAGGAGATGCCGCGCCAGCGCCTCAAGCGCGGGCCAGTCTTCGCGCATCATATGGGCGCCCAAGAGCGCCTGCTGGGTCTTGAGACCGATCTCGCTGATCAGCGCGTCAAACCGTTCCAGATCCCGCGCGGCCTCGCTCAACACGACAATCGCCTCATCCTGGCGGTCGAGCAGCATCATCACGCTGGCCATCTCGTAGCGGAGTTCAAAGCCGATCTGTTCGAACCAGCGCCCGTCAAGAAACGCCGCTTCGGTCGCGCGTTCGAAGAAGTGGAGGCTGGTCTCGGGATCGCCAAGCGAAAACAGAATGAAGGCGATGGTGCCGAAACTTTCGGTACGATCCGACCGGGTGACCGGGCGCCCCTCGTCGAGGCCCCGTTCGATGACCCGCGCCACCCGGCGGAGCGCCTCAAGATCCCGGGCCTGAAAGGCGGCAACCAGTGCACGTTCCTCGCGGGTCTGCGCCTCAGCCGCGCCAGCCGGGGCCAGCAGGCAGAGGATCAGGACGGCAAGGCGCAAAAGCCTTTCAAGGGTCGGCATCGGTTACTCCTCACAGCTGTCCCGCAACGAGAGGGGGGCCAGAACCGCGATCCGCGCCGGATCCGCGCCCCGGTTTTCAAGGGTCACGGTCAGATCGAGGCAGGTCTCGGGGAAGAATTCTACAAAAACGCCATAGCCTTCGACACCCGTCTCGGGTCCGGTATCCTCCGCGATCACCCTGCCTTCGTCATCGCGCAGGATCAGGTCGATGTCGGCGCCGCCCGCGCCCCGCCAAAGCCGCGCCTCGATCAGGGCGGCTTCGCCCGGCACCATGGTCATGGGGATCTCGCGGCTTTCGCCGGCGGCGAGGGTCAGGGTCTGACGCGGCGCCCCATCGAACTGACCGCGCGACTGGCGCGCCTCCAGCGTCTTGGCCAGCGCAACGCCCCCGTCGAGCCTGCGCAGGCTGGTGACCAGATCGGCCACCGAAAACGGGTCGTCCGGATCAAGCGCGGCGCCGCTGTCAAGCAGGAGCGTAATGGCATCGGCCAAGGCGGGCGCATTCTCCTGTTCCAGCGCCCATTCCGCTGCCCGCGCAGCCCCGCTCCGGATGTCCTCCGCCGCACCGGGGCCCTGTCCGGCCAGCAGGCAGATCAGAAATAGGGCCACTCGCATGCGCACTGTTTCAGGGATCCCTTTGGGTCAGATTGCGGTCCGGCACAGTCTCAAGCGGCACCACCAAAGCCCCGCCCGCTGTCTGATCATGCTGGCCTATCGCGCGCGTCAAGGCTAGTCCAAATCCCGCCGTCTGCAGCAGGTGCGCGAGGGGCGGGGCTCCGCCTGCGCGGCGGGGCGGAGGTGGCGCAATCTCCTGCAGGTAGCGGAAATCCACCGGATCGCCATCCTCCCCCGCCACAACCGCCAGGACGAGAAGCTGCATCGGCCCCGTGGCCAGGGGCGTGCCATCGGGCGTTCGCGTGGCCTCCTGATAGGAAAGGGCACCGGTCTTGCCAGGCAGAATGCGCCACCCGCCCCGCTCCGAACCGGGATAGCCGGACAGGAAATAGACCTGATGATCGGCGGCGAGATAGAGCGGGGTCAGGTCGAGTGCCAGATTGCCCCGGTTGGTGATCCGGAGCGTGACCTGATCGCAATGGGTGACCGTGGCCGGGCGCAGCGGATCGGCTTTGCGTGGCGCCCCGGCTGAACCCATCACCGCGCATTCCTGATCGTCGGCCTGCCCCCCGGTGACCAGGACCGACAGGTCAAGCGCGCGGGTGACCGGACTGTGGCGCAGCGCCTCGGCCACCTCACCAAGCGCCCGCGTCTTGGCCCGGCGGCGCAAGAGCGCGGGAAGCTGATCGAGCGCCTCGGCCTCGAGCGGAAGGCTCATCGCCTGCGCCGCGCCCGGGGCGGCCGGACGCATATGGAGCCGCCCCGCCTCCACCTCCAGGGAGACATCGCCCCCCTCCGGTACGATCTCTATCTGTGGCGCGAGAGCGGCGAGACGGTTGCGCAGCGCGGCGCCCAAGGCAGGATCCGCAGGCAGGTCCACCCGCAGGGCGGCGTCGAAGGGTCGGGTCAGGATGCGCGCCGAAAGCGTGGGCGCCCGGTCCTGAAGCCAACGCAGCCGGTAGCGGTCGGGGGCAAGACCTTCAGCCTCGATCCGGGCATCCAGCGCCGGGGCGGCGCCCATGGGCAAGGGCGCGCGGGCGCGGGTCAGATCGGCGTCGGTGATCCGGGTTTGGAACAATGGCCTGTAACCATCATCATCGATGACGATGCGACTGCCGGGAACCAGACCGTCGATCAGGCCGCCGCCAATTTCGATCTCGTCACCGATGGACAGCGCGAAACCCTCCTCATCGGCACCCTCCGGCGCCAGCATCTGTTCGGCGGCCAGCGCACCGCTGAAACCGGGTGTCGCCCGCCCCTGCCCGATCTGCCACAGATCACGAACCACCGTGCGGGCCAGCGCGCGAAAACTGCGGGCGCTGCCTTCGCGCAATGCCCGGGCAAGGCTCCAGGTCAGCAGGCCGTGGGTCGTGTCACTGTCCCGTGGGCGCGTTTCAAAGGCGAGCCGCCCCGCGCCAGCCCCGTAGAAACCAACGAACAGCCCCGGCGTGTCGCCGTTCCGGGTAATCAGCGGTTGGGGGTCGGACACACCGCTGCCCGTCGCCTGCAGATCAAGAAAGCGGGGCACCAGACCAATGCCATCGGAGCGGCGGAGGGAGCCGGAATGGCAGGTGTCGGCAATCAGCCAGACATGGGCGCCACGGGCGAGCATCCGGTCGATGCGCGCGCCGATCTCGTCATCGCGGATCTGGTTGGCAAAGCCGGTGGGGCCGCCGAGGGTGAAATCGCCGGGCAGAAAGACCTCGTCGAGCCCGTCGGGCTCATCCTCGGGACGAAGGGCGGGCAGCTGTGATCCGTGCCCGGCCAGAAAGATGGTGATCCGCTGACCCGCTTCGGCATCGGCCGCAAGCTGGTCGAGCGCCAGCAGAATTTCGGACCGCGTGGGAAGGCGCACCCGGTCGCGGAAGGCCGGCGCCAGAAGTCCGGGCCGGTCAGAAAGAAGATGGAAGGCCGCGTCGGGCACGCCGGCGTCGCGGAACACATCAAGCAAAAGCGCCACGTCATGGCCGGGTCCTTGAAGCGGTTGGGCAATCTCGGTCACTTCATCGGCATAATCTGTGACGCCGATCAGCAAGACCCGATCGATCCGCGCCCAGGCGAGGTTTGGCAGAAGACACGCGAGAACGAGGACGCGGAGCATCATGGCGGGTCCAGGATCAGGATCAGGGGGCCCGGACCGGCCCCCGGTTGCGGAACCAGATCGAGCGGGCCCCGGGCGGCGGGATCGCAATGCCAGATGTCGGGCAAAGCACCCGGCGTGCAGACCGCACCATCCTTGGCGGCAACACCCGTCAGGCGCAGATTGCGCGGCAGGACAAGGGCGCGCAATCTGCGCCCCTCGGGCAAAACAAGCCGCGGCGCAAGCTCGGCAATGTGCAGCACGTGGACGGGGGTGCGTGGCGCCAAGGCGTCGAGCCGGTCGAGGATCGCTTGGTCCCCGCGTGCAAGAAAGCGGGCCTCCTCCTGCCAGCTTCGGGCGAGCGCCGGAACGGTGATTCCACCGGGCGCGAGATCCGCCAGCATCTCGCTGGCCAACACAAGAGGCGCTGCGGATTGCGTGGCAAAGCCCTGGCGGGCAAGGTCGAGCGCGGCGGCAAGGTGACGCGCGCGCTCTTCATCGGCGGCAAGCGGCGTGGCGAGACAGACCCAGAGGACCAGCGCTCTAAACATCACCGCGCCCCCCGTCCCAGGTCAGCTCGGCCCGCACCAGCGGCGCTTCGGCGTCGCCCGCGTTTTGCAAACTGAAACCGAACCCGTGAACCCGGGCGATGGTGGCGACCAGCGACAGGCCCAGCCCTGCACCAGTGCGGCTTGCATGGGCGTCACCCTGGGCAAACCGCTGGGTGAAGTCAGTACGCGCCGCCGCAGAAAGCGTGCCGGAATTGTCGATCCTGAGCCGAAACCCCCTGCCCTCCTCGGCAAGGCTCACCCGGATCTCGCCCCCCGGCGCGGCATATTTTGCAGCATTCCCCAGAAGGTTCTCCAGCAGCAGATCGATCAGGTGGCGGTTGGCCGTGAGGCGCAGCGTCTCATCCACCTCGATCTCCAGCTTGCGCCCTTGGGCAACCAGCGCCTCTTCCCGGTCGAGGGTCAGGTCGACCAGCATCTCACCAAGGGTCACCACATCGGCGCGGGCCACATGGGTTTCGGATTGCAGGCGAAACAGCTGCATCACCGTATCGAGCCGCCCATCGGCCTGGTCAATGGTCCGGTCGATGGCACGCGCGATCCGGGCCTGTTCGGCCGCATCCTCTTCGCGGCTGTAGCGATAGACCGCGCTGCGGATCGCCTGCAGCGGGTTTTTCAGCTCATGGGCCAGATGGGCCGACGTGTTGCGCAGATCTTCCATCAACGCATCGAGCTTGGGCAGAACCCTGTTCAGATGCCGCCCCAACACCCGCAATTCGGGGGCGGGCAGGTTCGGGTCGATCCGAATGCCGGTTTCGCCGTTGGAATAGCGGTCGAGCAACCCGTTGATCTGCCCCAGACCGCGCAGGTAGCGCTGCCGGTGATCAAGATGGAAGAGCAGACTCAACAGCACCGCCAGCAGATAGGCGCCCGCAATTGTGCGGACATTGGTGCGTGCGGCGCGGGTTTCCTGGGTCGGAATGGCAACGGCGAAGCGCAGATCCACATCCGCCATCGGCAGCGCCCAGGTGCCGGAGGCCGCAGCCACATCCACCGCGCGCAGGCGATAGGATTGGCCATTGAGCGCAACCTCGGTTGCATCGGTCAGGAAGGCCGCCGCCGCCCCCGGTTCGGTTTCCCGGATCAACCGACGTGACTGGGGGCGAACCTGCCAGGCTGCCACCTCGATGCGGTCGCTCCCCGGCACCAGAGCACGATCGAGCCGGTCCAGTTCGAAGGCCAGCCCGCTCAACCCGTCCTCTTCGAGGATCGTCAAAAGCCGCGCCTCAATGGTCGAGACCAGCCGCGCCTCGGAGCGCTTGGCGGCCTGCAGCACGCTGAACGACAGGGCAACAATACCCGCAAGCGACAGGGCGAGCACCGCGAGGAACACGCCGCGTGCGGAAATGCCCCGGGTCATCCGGCGCTTATCATCGGCGATCAGCATCATGCGCCCGCCGCATCGCCCTCGGGCAATCGCAGGAGAACTTCGGGCTGGAAAACATAGCCGTCATCGACCGTCGCGATGAATTCCTCATAGGCTTCGCCGCGCTCCTTGAGAAAGGCCTTGAGCACGGTGCCCAGCCTGTGGCGCGCGGAGGTGACCGGGTTCGAGCCCTCCTCCATATAGGTCTTTTCCCAGACATCGAGATAGATCATCCGCTGGGGGATCGGCAGCCCGTCCCGTTCGGCGAGATAGATCAGCATGCCCACTTCCTTGGGCCGCAGCGTGATCCGGTCGCCGCGCCAGCGCACCACCCGGTCGGCGCGGTTCACCTCCAGCGGGCCGAAGACCAGAACCTCGTCGGTGATCTTGGGCCTGAGCAACATCTGCACGCGGACCACCAGCTCATCGGCATGGACGGGCTTGCAGATGTAATCATCGGCGCCCGCGTCGCGCAGCCCCTGCAGGCGGCTCTCGATCGTGGTCAGAGCCGACAGCACCAGCGCCGGAGTGCGGATGCCATTGCCGCGCAGACGCGCGACCAGATCAAGCCCGTCGCCATCGGGCAGACCCCGGTCCACCACAAGCGCATCGATCGGACCCGCTTCAAACAGTGCTTCAGCCTCGGCAAGGCTCGTGGCACGGGTGACATCCATGCCCGCCTCGCCCAGCACCTGGACCGCCCAGACGCCGATTTCATCCTCATCCTCGACGATCAGAACCCGGGGCGGGCGCGACAGATGCAGAAGCGCGCGCACCCGGGTGAGAAACTCGTCCTCGGGCGCCTTGGCGGCCATGACATCGCGGGCACCGGCGGCCAGAAGGGCTTCGCGCCGGGCGCGGAAACTGATCCCGTGGGACAAGGTGAACAGGACAAGCACGGCGGTTCGACCGCTGTCGATTGCGGCGAGTTGCGCATCAAGCGCCGCATCACCCAGATCCGATCCGTCAAGAACGGTGACCCGGGCGTCCGGCCCCGCACCAAGGCTCAGCCTCTGCGCCCCGAGCGCGGCCATCCGTGCCGCGGCACCGGGCGCCTGATCGCCGATATAGGTCACATCCGATTGGGTCATGATCTTCCCCTTTCCTGTGGGTCCATTGGGACCGATTGGCCGGTCGCTGTCAAACCGCGGTGGCCATGCTTTTTGCCCGCGAAAGCGGCAGCGGCTTTGTGATCACCGTTTGGGCATGGCGCGTGGCGGCTTCAAAGAGGTCGAGCTTGCCTTGGAATTTGGTGATGTTGCGCATCGCCGCCAGATCGGCCGTTTTCGGCGCGAGACCGAGCGCCCGCAGGCTTTCGCGGTCAAGTCCCATGTCGATGTTGCGGTATTTGAGCGGCGTTGCCGAATTGGCGGCAAGGGCGGCCAGAAGATTGCGGGTCTGCGCCTCGCCATCCTTGATCACACCCAGAAGCGCCTTGAGCGCGCGCATCACCGAAGGGCCACGGCTGAGCCGCGAAGAGTGGTGGACGGGCCGGGTGCTGCCGGTGCCGAGCGCGGTCAGATCAACCCGGTCGGCTCCTCCATCCCAGGCGAGCCGGGCCAGCAGCAGACTGGGGTCGTTGAACATGCTCACACCTCCGTCGGCCGCCAGGATCTCCTCGCCATTTTCCAAGGTGAGCGGAACCGGCGAGAAAAGCCCAGGCGCAGCGGTGCTGGCCCGCAGCAGCAGATCAAGCGGCAACGGATCCCGCCGATGATCCACGTCTCCCATGTCGGACGCCTCCCCCGGGAGTGTCGAAAAGACCATGGGTTTCGAGGCATTGAGGTTCTTCACCGTGATCGCCAGATCGCAGGCCAGTGCCTCGCGCTCCAGACACCGCGCGCCGGTGCGCCGGGCAAAGAAGCCCTGCATCAGATCACCGTCGAAGAGGTCATGGAGCAACGGCACCGAACCGCGTCTGCGGCGAAAACCCTGGGGCACGTCGCGCAGATAGAAATTGGCGATCTCGGTGGCGGGCAGGCCCAGGGCGACGCCGGTGGCGATCACCGCCCCGGTGCTGGAGCCGCCGACCAGATCGAAGCTGTCGGAAAGACGATAATCGCTGCCGTAAACGCTCTGACCCAAAGCTTCATAATGCATGAGAAATGCCGCCGGAATCACTCCAAGCAAACCGCCGCCCGAAATCGAAAGGACCCGCAATTCGCGCGAAAGGCCAAGGGCCGCATCTGCTGAAAAATTGATCATCTCTCCACTCCCCGATCAAACTGCACTTTTCACATCGATATCGAAGCGGGGCGGGTTCGGGAAATGACAGAAAAAATGATCGGTCCCGATTTGGATCGGATCACATTTTTTGCAATCAAAACATGAGTTTTGCGCGTTGACTGGATAGGTCCGCTATCGTTTACTCGAAATGGATGCTAAGGGGGACAATAGCAATTCCATGGGCCGCTTTTTGACCATATTCGGAGCTTTTCTCCTGGTGGGCCTGACCGCGTTCTTGGCCGCAATTCTGCTGCCCGCCTGCGGGGTCTGGAACCGGGTGGCGCCAAGCTGGTTCGCCTGGTGCCCGATCAATGCGCAGGCGCAGGTGGAAACCCGGCTTGCCGCCCTCGAGGTCGAGGCGCTCGACCTCAGAACCCGGATCGCGGCGCGGGAACGGGAACTGGCCCTGATGCAATGCACCCCCAAGCCACCGGTGATCGAACTGCCCCCCCTGAAAGATCCCGGGCCGCCGCCGATCGATCGCGAGGCCTGGACAGAGCGGGACATCGCCTCGCTCGAAGGCTGTTGGGAGCTTGATTCCAACTTCTCCACCACCCACCGGGACACCGGGGAGCAATCCACCTACAAGACCTGGCGCATATGCTTTGACACCCAGGGCAACGGGGAAGAGGAAATGCGCGCCGATAATGGCAACACCTGCAGCGGCATCGTGCGCAGCCAGTTCAATGCCCGGGGTGTTCTCGAGATCGAGGAGCCGGCCAATCTGCGCTGCAGCGACGGGGGGTTCATTTACCGCCTGTCGAGCCGCTGCACCCTGAAAGGCGACGGCACGGCGGCCTGCGAAGTCTCGCAGCCGGAAGTGGGCCGCTCTGCCATTCTCAATTTCCGACGGGCAACGAGGTAGATCCGATGGCCGATCATTTTCTGACCAAATCCAATATCGACCTGAGCCAATGTCTGGAACACGGTGGCGGGCTGGCGCTGGAAGCCTATCCCGCGCTCAATGCGCTTTTAAGCGCCAAGGCCGGGCCGGAGGCCGCCCGGCTTTTTGCCGAACCCCTGCTCAGCCGGGGCAATGACACGGTGGCCCCCTCGGTGTCCTGGTACACCGATGTGGAGGGCACCGGGCAGCCGGTGTCGAAACTCGACGATGCCGTCCAGGCGGCCATTGCCTCTGCCCTGAGCACCGAATTGCGCGGATTGCGCGACCTTATCGACGATCCCGATGACGGCCCGCTTGTGGCCGCCGCCCTGCATCTGTCGGATGCCAGCGATGTCTGGTCGGTGGGAGGGCGCCCGGTGATCCTGAACTGGGGGATGCTACCCAAGGATGCCAACCGCGATGGCGCATCCCGCAAAGCGCATTATGATCAGACACTTGGGCGATTTTTGCCGCTGGCCGCAGCGCCGCCGCTCAGTGCCGCCGAACGTCAGAGTTGGACCAGTGAACGCAAGGGAGGGGCGGCCATGCCCGAAGAAAGCGCAGCGCCCGAAACCGTCTCCGCCGGGGGCACCATGCCCCCCGCACCGCCACCGCAAGCGGCCCACCAGGACACCCGCCGCATGCCCGTCGCGGCCTGGTTGCCGCTGGTCCTGCTTCTGGTCCTCGCCGCCGGCGTGCTGGCATGGCTTCTGATCCCCGGCAGCCGTCTGTTCCCGGAAAACACCGCCAGTCGGGAGATCACCGACGAGGCGACCCTGGCCGCCGCCCAGGGGATCAACCGCGCCTTGGAAGACCGCCTGGCCTCGCTGCAGGACTCCCTCGACCGGGCGGTCTGCACCGATGACGGCACGCTTCTGATGCCCGACGGCAAGACGATCGAGGGCCTCCTGCCGCCCGACCCCAACGATCCGCTCGACACGCCCGGCGTGGTGCGCGCCGCAGCCCCCCGGTCGATCCTGCCGCCCGATCCGGAACGGGTTCAGGTGCCCGGACCGAATGGCCCGAAGGACACGGTCGCCTTGCTGGCCCATATCGAGGCCCGCACCGCCATCGTTCTGGCGCCCACCAATGGCGGGCTGTCGAGTGGCACCGGGTTCTTCGTGGGCCCCGACCTGCTGGTCACCAACCACCACGTGGTCGATGGTGCGGGGCCGCAGGGGGTCTTCGTCACCAACACGGCCCTTGGCAAGGTGCACGCGGCGCAGGTGCTGAAATCGCTCGGCCCGTTCCAGGCCACCGGTGGTGATTTCGCGCTTTTGCGGGTGCCGGGCGTCAACCAGCCCGCCTTTACTGTTCTTACGCCAAAACAAACGCTTAAGCTGCAATCGGTGATTGCGGCAGGCTATCCCGGCGACCTGCTTCGGACCGATGATCAGTTTCAGCAATTGCGCGCAGGCAACCGAGGCGCGGTGCCTGATCTGACCGTGACCGACGGCACGGTTTCGACCGAGCAGAACGTGAATTCCGCCCGCATGATCGCCCATTCGGCGCCGATCTCGAAGGGCAATTCCGGCGGCCCGCTGATCGACATGTGCGGCAATGTGGTGGGCGTGAATACCTTCATCAAGAAAGGCAGTGCGCGGACGCTGAACTTCGCGCTCGCCGCCTCGGATCTGATGCGTTTTCTCGCGGGTACCGACGCCCTGCCCCAGGTCGTGACCGAAGTCTGCACGCCGCAGATCCAGCGCCCCGCCCCCCCCGCGATGGCAGAAGCCCCCGCCGAAGCCGCCCCCGAGACCGGGCTGCCGAAGCTCCCGCCGCTCAAGATCCAGGAGTGAGGTGATCCGATGAGCAGCACATTCATCGCCAACACCTCCACCGAAGGGCTCGCCCCGCTCGGCTCGGCGCCGCAGCGCTCCTTCGAACTGGTTTCGGGCACCGTGCTTGATGCGCTCGGCCCAAGACATGCCGCGCTTTTTGCCGAACCCGAAGGCACCGAATTCGGCGACCGTTTCGACTGGTACGGAGCGGCTGGCGGCAAACCCCGGGCGCTGGAGACACTGGACGAGGGCGACCGCGCGGCGGCGGAAGATGCCCTCGACGGTTTGCTCGCCGACATTTCCAAACTGGCTGACACCCTGATCGCTGACGAGACCTCGGACAAACAAAGGCTGGGCGAGGCGCTGGCCAATGCCCTGCGTTATCCGGGGCCGGAGGCGGTTTACATCTTCGGCAGCGGCGAGGATCTGCAACCGGTTCTGGTGAACTGGGCCTGGGTGACCGACACCCAGGTGGCCGCGACGGGCAGCCTTTCGGGCGTAGGCGGCAAGACCGCCGCCGCGAAAGCCGCCGATGCGGCGGCAGACCAGGCCGCAGCGCAGGGGCGCATGGCCTCCGCCGCCCCGATGCCTCCGCTGCCCCGGCGCGCGCGGGAAGGCGGACCGCTCAATCTGTGGTGGCTTCTCTGGCTCGGCTGGCTGCTGCTCTTCGCGATGATCTGTGCCATTCTCTACCTGATGATCGAAGCCTGCGCGCTGCGGCTGCCTGGCCTGCCGAACTACTGCCCGCCGCCGGGGCCGAGTGCCTCGGAACTGGCGCGCGATGCCCAGGTGCTGCGCGACCGGATCGCCGCCGTCGAACGCCAGATGGGCATCGCCGACCGCGCCTGCCAGCCCCAGAAAGCGACCTATGTCGTGCCCGGCCCGCGCCCGCGGTTTTCCGAGGCCGGTCTCCGTCTGCCCCAAAGCCGACCACAACAAACAATCACAAAAGGGAGTGGCTGATGCTGCGCGACCGAAAGACCCGGATTCGCAAACTCGCCAATTTGCGCGACGAGATCACACTGGTGCCCTACTCGGGCATTCAGATGCTGGATTTCGGGTTTGATATCAATGCGCTGGACATTCGCCCTTTCCGTTTCATCGAGCGTGTGACCGGCACCCAGGATGGTGAGGATCTGCTGACGCTCTATCCCCTGACCGGGGATGACGAACGCGATGCCGAGGTGCTGCGCGCCCGCCATGACAAGGATGACGAATATTCGGTGCGCCCGGTCGCCTCGCTTGAGCCCTTCCTGGAAAAATGGGTGCCGGTGCCGGTGCTGCGACTGAAAAGCCAGCGCGGCGCTGCGGGCGAGGAGCAATATGATCCCGGCCCGGCAAGCTGGGCGCGGATGCGCACGGTTGAACTGGCCGAACCCGATGCCGACAGCGGCCATACCCACCGGATTCAGATCGCGCTGGACACCGCGCTGATCGACCGTCAGAGCGAAAGCCATTACGTGGCGCCCGATGCGACCGATGCGGAAAAACAGCGCGAATTCCGGCTGGTCTCGGACCCAAATGACATGCGCTGGTTCCTGCGTCGCCCCGAGGAAGAGGAAGACGGCAGCATTGTCGATCTGCAGCGCTGGGTTTCCGACTGGCTGGCCGATCTGTTCCTGAACTTCAAACGCTCCGAACGGCCCGGGCGCCGGGTCTCGGAGGAGGATCTGCCGCACCGGTTCGAACATTGGGCGCGCTACCTTTCCTATCTGCAACTGGTGACTCGCGCCGTGGCACCGCCCAAGGTCAAATTCGTGAACACGATTTCGGCGCGCGACGCGGTCAATCCGGTGAATGTGGATCTGGTTCTGGACGTGGGCAATTCGCGCACCTGCGGCATCCTGATCGAACAATTCCCCGACGAGACCCGGGTCGATCTGGCCCGGTCCTTCCCGCTGGAGATCCGCGATCTCGGCCGGCCTGAATTCCATTACTCCGGCCTGTTCCCCAGCCGGGTGGAATTCTCCGATCTCAGGCTCGGCGATGAACGGCACGCCTCCCGGTCGGGGCGCCGCAATGCCTTTCTCTGGCCCAGCTTCGTGCGCATCGGCCCCGAGGCGGTGCGCCTGATCCAGGGCGAGGAAGGGACCGAGACCGTCTCAGGTCTCTCATCGCCCAAACGCTATCTCTGGGACAGCGTCGCGGTGCAGCAGGACTGGCGCTTCCACAACCATCACGACCCCAACAACCTGCCCAAGGCGGTGCGGTCCTCCATGCGTCACCTCAATGAGGCGGGAGATGTGATGGAGCAGGCGCGATACGAGGAAAAACAAAGACTTAGGAAGCCAGGCGAGGTCTCGGACACGCCCGCAATCCGGCCGCGTTTCTCGCGCTCATCGCTCTTTGGCTTCATGATGGGCGAGATCATCGCCCATGCGCTGGTGCAGATCAACGACCCGGCGTCGCGGTCGCGGCGCGCGCAATCGGACTTGCCCCGGCGGTTGAACCGGATCATCCTCAGCCTGCCCACGGCGACGCCGATCAAGGAGCAGGCGATCATCCGGTCGCGCACCCATGGGGCGCTGAAGCTGATCTGGAAGCAGCTTGGCCTCGACAAGTGCCAGCCGCCCTATTCGGTCGAACCGGAAATCCTGGTCGATTGGGACGAGGCCTCCTGCACCCAGCTGGTTTATCTCTATTCCGAACTGACCCAGAAATTCGATGGCCGGATCGAGACCTTTCTGCGGCTCAAGGGGCGCGAGCGTCCGGGGCCTTCGGGCGCGCCCGCGCCCTCTCTGCGGCTGGCCAGCATCGACATCGGTGGCGGCACGACCGACCTGATGATCACCACCTATCGCAGCGAAGCGAATGTGGTGCTGAACCCGGAACAGACCTTCCGCGAAGGGTTCCGCGTCGCCGGAGACGATCTGATCCACCGGGTGATCAGCGGCATCATCATTCCGCGCATCCAGGATTCAATCGAAGCCGCGGGCGGGGCCTATGTGGCCGAGAAGCTGCGCGAGCTCTTTGGCGGCGACATCGGCGGGCAGGATCAGCAGGCGGTGCAGCGGCGACGACAATTTGCCCTGCGGGTTCTGGTGCCCCTGGCCGAAGCGACGCTGGCCCATTGCGAAACCTCCGAGGAATTCGACCGGTTCGACCTGCCGGTGGCGCGCATTCTGGGCCTGCCCGAACCGGTGGAGCCCGGCGAAGACACCGAGGACGGCGAAGAGGAAACGCCGCCCGCGCCCGAGAGCGAGGAGGAACGCGCCGGCAAGGTGGGCGCCGAAATTCTCGCCTATATCGAGGAGGCGGCGGCAGCCCTGGGCGCGCCCCACTGGCGCCTCGCGGACATGATGCTGACCACCTCGCGCGAGGATGTGGATGCCTGCAGCCGGGAGGTGTTCCACGGTGTTCTGGGCAATATGAGCGAGGTGATCGACCATCTGGGCGTGGACGTGGTGTTGCTGACCGGGCGGCCTTCGCGCCTGCCTGCGGTCCGCTCCATTGTCGAGGAAATGCTGGTGGTGCCGCCGCACCGGCTGATTTCCATGCACAAATACAAAACCGGGCGCTGGTATCCGTTCCGCGATCCTGTGAGCCAGCGCATCGGCGATCCGAAGTCCACTGTGGCGGTGGGCGGCATGTTGATTGCACTCAGCGAGAACCGGATCCCGAATTTCAAGGTGACCACGAAATCGTTCCAGATGCGGTCGACCGCACGTTACGTGGGGATCATGGAAAGCAACGGCCAGATCCCCGATGACCGCATCCTGTTTTCTGATCTGGATCTCGACAGCGGCGGCAACACGGACGATTCCACCTTCATCGACATGTATTCGCCGCTCTACATCGGCTCGCGGCAATTGCCGCTCGATCGCTGGACCACCACGCCGCTCTTTCGGCTCGATTTCGCAGGGACCGGCACCCAGACCCGGCCTCTGCCGTTGAAGGTGGAGCTGCGCAAGACCGATTTCGATGATGGCGACGGGGAGACCAGCGAAGACAAGCTGCGACGCGAATCCATGCGCGAAGCTTTCGAGGTTTTCGAAGTCGAGGATGCCGAAGGCGGTGCGATGAAGCGGGCCGATGTGGTGCTCAAACTGCATACGCTGGGGTTCGAGGATGAATACTGGATCGACACCGGCGTGTTCCAGGTGTGACGAGGAGATCATTTGATGAGCCATGAAACACCGCTTGCCGACCGCTGCACCGATGTCGCCAACCTGTCGCGCGCGGCACTTGAATGGATCAACGATCCGGAAAACGCCGAGCAGACCGAATACCGGCGCAAGGATCTGACCAAGCTTCTGCGCAAATCCGCGCGCCGTGCCGAACGGCTGGCCCGCTCTGCGCAGACCAAGATGAGCGTCAGCGTTTTCGGCCCCTCCCAGGCCGGCAAGTCCTTCCTTGTCTCGGTGCTCGCCCGCCCCGAGGACGGGCGACTGACGGCGGAGTTCAACGGGCCGGGCGGCAAGCTCGACTACATCAGCCAGGTGAACCCCGCAGGGGACGGCGAAAGCACCGGTCTGGTGACCCGCTTCACCATGACCAAGGCCCCGACGCCCGACGGCTTTCCGATCCAGCTCAACCTACTGACCGAGGCCGATATTGCCCGCACGATCATCAACAGTTTCTTCGAGGATGGCGACCAGTCGGAAGAGGCGCCCTCCTCCGACAGTCTCAAGGCCCATTTCGCCGCCCACGGCTCCAAGGCCGGCCCGGCAGAGACCGGCGGGCTGGGGTTCGAGGAAATCTTCGAGATCGCGGAATATGTGGAGAAAACCTTCGGCAAGACCGCCTATGCCGCCGGGCTGGGCGGGTTCTGGGACGAAGCTGCCGAGATCGCGCCGCGCATGGCGGTGGCGGATCGCGGCGCCTTTCTGTCGATCCTCTGGGGCGGCTACGAACCCCTGACCGAGCTTTACGTGAAACTGGCCCGCGCGCTGGCGACGATCAACCATGCGGAAGTGATCTATGCCCCGCTCGATGCGCTGCAGCCGCGCGAAACCTCGATCATCGACGTCAACACCTTGCAGGGGCTTTTCGGCCCCGAGACCGAGGACACGCTGACCATCCAGACCGCCGCCGGGCAGCAGGCGCCGCTCAACCGCGCGATCATCACGGCACTTGCCGCCGAGCTGGTCTTCCCGATGGAAGAACAGCCTTCGCCCTTCTTTGCCGATACCGACCTTCTGGATTTTCCCGGCGCCCGCAACCGGTTCGAACTGCCCCTGTCGATTACTCTCAAGAACCCCGAAGAGGCCGTGACCAACATGCTGTTGCGCGGCAAGGTGGCCTATCTCTTTGACCGCTACGTGGCCAATCAGGAAATCACCTCCATGCTGCTCTGCGTGCCCGACAGCAATATGGAAACCCTCAGCCTGCCCGGGCTGGTCGAACAATGGATCGACCTGACCCATGGCGCCACCCCGGCGGAACGGGCAAAATCCGACTGTATCCTGTTCTTCGTGATGACCAAGTTCGATAAGCATCTGATCGACAGCGCCTCGGGCGCCGAGGATTACGAGCGGTTCGAACGGCGGATGGAGGCCTCTCTGCTGAAGGGCTTTGGCAAGGTCGCCACCTCCTGGGTGCATCAATGGACCGACACCGCACCGTTCCAGAACTGCTTCTGGCTGCGCAACCCCTATTACCCGATCGAAGCGCTGATCAAATACGAGGATGAACGCGAGATCGAAATCCTGCCCGACAAGGTGGAACGGGTCGCGGAACTCAAGGCGGGCTGTCTGCAGGCCGAACCGGTACAGCGCCATTTCAAGGATCCGAACCGGGCCTGGGATGCAGCGCTCGGGCTCAATGACGGTGGCGTCAGCTATCTGGTCGAGGAACTGACCAAGGTCTGCAAACCGGAAAGCAAACTGCGCCAGATCAGCACCCAGATCGAAGCGGTTGCCGGGCGACTGCATCAGGAGCTGGAGCAATTCCATGTTTCCGACGATGTGGAAAAGCGGATCGAGGAGAAACGGCTGTCAGCCGCGGCGATTATCGACCGGCTGGAACTGACCCTGTCGAACCACCGTTTCGGCGCGCTGCTTCATGCGCTGTCGGTGGATCAGGACATGGTGCAGGACCGGATCAGCCGGGTGCCCTCGTCGATCCGCATCACCAATGCGGTCACCCCCAGCAATGGCGGCAATGGCACGCGCCCGGCAACGTCGGCGGCGCCCAAGACCGCCAGCGCGCCGGCACGGCCCGGCGCCCCCCTGCGTCCCGGAGCGCCTTTGCGCCCGGGCGCCCCGGCCCGTCCGGCCCCCGCCCCCGCCGCAGCTCCGGAACCGGCGGAGGACACGGCCGAGGCGCCCCGGAACGGCATCCGCACCATGACGCCCGAGGCCTTTCAGGCCAACACCGCGATGGATGTCTGGATCGAGGGGCTGACCCGGTTCCGGGACGATGAAGACCGGCTGGCGGTGTTCCAGCTGGAGCCCGGCAGCGCCACCGATCTGGTGAACGAGATGATCCACGGGTTTTCGCGCACCGGCGGGCAGGACCGGATCATGGATCAGCTCAAGGCGATTTCCTACGGACTCACGGTGGACAAACAGGCGCCTCCCGCCGCCATCGTCTGCTCCGAGCGGATCAATTCTTTTGTCAGTACGCTGGGCGCAAGGGATGTGCCAGAAAGTGAACGTCCGGTGATCGAAATGGGCGATGGGACCACGCGAGAGCCCTTCGAGCCACGTCTGGGCGCGGACAGTGCCGAGGGCCTGCCCGTGGAACAGCGCGCGGCGGCCTCGGAGCTCTGGACCGATTGGGTGTTCTCGCTGGACAGCCTTTTCGTGGGCAACGCCAAGGACGGTGACGCGGGCACGATCAACATCGAACAGAACCTGAAGATCGGCAAGGTGATCACGGGTCTGGGACAGAATGCGGAGTAGGAAACAGTGATCGACATCAGGCCGGATCCCAAACGCCCCCGGGGTGGCTTTGCCGAAATCACCGTGGATGGTGTGAGCCCCGGTGAGACGCCGGTCGAGATCCGCGTGTTCAACAGCTTTCTTGAAAAATGGCTCGGCCCCGATGGCTGGCAACCGAATCCCCACGGCTTTGCCCCCCGCGCGACCGAGGCCGGTGGCGACTGGATGCGGCTGATCGTCGGACCCGACATCGTCAATCAGATCGAAGAAGACACGCCGATCCGCATCGAGATTGGCGAGACCGCGTTCAACACCTACTGGCCCGATGACATCAACCACGGGCCCGACGTGGCGATTGGCGGCGACCTCGCGGGCACCGGCGCAAAGGCGGTGGCCACTACCCCGAAGCCGGTGACGCAGATGCCTCAGACCCCCGAGCCCGAAGCTCCGGTGGACGAAGACGCGGAAGCCGAGGATCCCCCCGAGGACGACACAGACGCCGAAGAGGTCGGAGAAACCGAGGAAGACGGCACGCCGCCCTCGAAGCGCGGAGCCCTGGTCATGTGGGGGGCAGCACTGCTGATCGTCGGCGCCGGGATCGTCTGGTACCTTCTTCAATCGGCCCCGGAAACCCCGCCCGAGGCCCCGCCTGCCCAGGCGGCCACCGAACCCGAAACCCCGCGGCCGTCTGCGGATCCCTGTGCCACCGATCAACTGACGACGCTCGCCGCCGAGGGGTTCGCGCCCCTTGCCCAGCAATTGCGCGGCTGCGGCGGCGCGATCAGCGCCGATGCGGCCCTCGGTTTTGTCGAACGGGCGGCTGCAGCCGAAGATCCCGATGCGCTGGCGCTCTTTGGCGCGCTCTATGACAAATCGGTCGAAGAAGCCGAGATCAAGGGCACCATCGGCCTCAGCTTCGGCGACGATCCGGCCCGTGCGGCCGAATATTACGCCCGTGCGGCCAAGGCCGGCTCGGAAGACGGCCGCCAGCGCCTGACCGCGATCTGCCGCCGCCTGCTTTTGGAAGGCGACACCCTGTCGCAAAGTGCCCATGAAGATTTTTGCAAGTGATCGAGAGGACCAGATGACTTTCCGACCCGTGCCGTGCATTCTGGCCATTCTGACCGCGCTCATGCTGCATGCCCTGCCCGCAGAGGCGCAGGAGCGTCGGCCGCTCAAACTGGGCGATCTCGAAACGATCTACGAACGGGTACTGACCCGGGCGGGCACCACACGGCACGCGCTGCCGGGCGGACCGGCTGAGGAGGCCTATGCCGCCTTCCAGCCGCTCTATGTCTTTGCCCGCGAGAACGGCTGGCTCGAAGTCGGGCCCAGCCCGACCCAGCCGCCCGAAGGCTGGGTGCAGGAAGCGGGCACCGTGCTTTGGGAACAGAACATCGTCGGCGCCTTCACCAATTCCGCCGGACGCAGCCGACAATTGCTGTTTGACGAACAGGAAAGCCTTCTTTGGCTGATGAACCATGAAACCCTTGTCGATGTGCAGGAGCGGCTGGTGGCCGAGGCCAGCGCCGGGATCGTCGGCGGCCAGCGCGGCGTGGTGTCGGTCGAACCGGCCGAATTCGTCAACATCCGCGAGAACCTCTATATCATGCCGATCCTCGCCTATACCGAGGCGCTGCATCCGCTGACCTATGAGGACATCCTGCTGATGCAGCTCGCCTCCCTGCCGCTCAGGGAAGAGGCGCCCAAGGTGCAGGAGATCGACACCGGCACATTCGACGTGGGCAT
Source organism: Silicimonas sp. (assembly GCA_025800205.1). Taxonomy (GTDB): domain Bacteria; phylum Pseudomonadota; class Alphaproteobacteria; order Rhodobacterales; family Rhodobacteraceae; genus CALKXV01. Next base: position 44,920 of record JAOXSD010000095.1, read on the forward strand.
TGTCTTCGTGCTCGACACCACCCAATCGATGGAGAATTACATCGCGCTGACCCAGCGGGTGCTGCAGAACACCGTGCGTCAGATCGCGGGCACCGAGATCGGCGACATGGTGAATTTCGGCGTGATCGGGTTCCGCGACAACATCGGGGCGGTGCCGGAACTGGAATACCGCACCCGCACTCTTGTCGGGCTGGAACGCCGATCCGATGAAGCCCCCGTGGTCGCGGCCCTTGGCGAAGCGGTGAATGTGGCCGAAGCCAATTCGCCCGGCTTCAACGAAGACAGCCTTGCCGCCGTGGAAGATGCCATCGACACGATTGACTGGGATCAGCTTCAGGGCGACGGCGATCCGATTGATGCGCGCTATGTGATCCTCGTCACCGATGCCGGGCCCAAGGATCCCCGCGACCCCAATGCCCGTTCCCAGATCGGCACAGTGGAATTGCAGAAGGATGCCGAGGGCAAGAACATCGTTGTCATGACCCTGCATCTGAAAACCGATGCAGGTGCCGGCAACCACGCCTATGCCGCCGGCAAGTACCGCGAGTTGTCGCGCTTTGCCGGGCGCGATTTCTACTTCCCCATCGAACGCGGATCGGAAAGCGCCTTCGAGGGCGTCGCCACCCGGCTGGTCACCGCGCTCACCGACCATGTGCGCGTGATCCGGGGCGAAGAGACCATCCTGACCGAAGACGAAGCCGGCGAGGATCTGGTGGCCCTTGGCCGCGCGATGCAACTGGCCTGGCTTGGCAGCGAGAAGGGCACGCAAGCGCCGGATCTGATCAAGGGCTGGGCCGCCAACACCGCAGTCGAGGCGCCCGAACGGCTTGCCATCGAACCCCGGCTTTTGGTCACCAAGAATGAAATGGCGACCTTGGCGGAACTGCTGGAAAAACTCGTCCTGTTCGGCGAAAGCGCCCAGAATTCCGAAGATGCGCTCAGCTTCTTCGGCCAGGTCAAGGGGCTGATCGCCCAGATGGCGCAGAACCCGGACAATGTGCTGGTCTCCGATGGTGACACGCTGGCGGATGCGTTCGAATTCCTCGAACGGCTGCCCTACAAGAGCCAGATCCTCGACATGTCCGAGCAACGCTGGGCGGAAAGTGCCATGTTCCGGCGCAGCGCCATCGACGGGATGCGCCAGAAGCTGACCCAGTACCGCAAATGGCTGTTCGACAGCTCGGTCTGGACCGCGCTCTATGACGGCGCCCCCGATGGCGAGCATGTCTTCGCCATGCCCTTCGACGTGCTGCCCTGAGCCGTGACCACGCGGCTGATCATAAAGGATCTGAGCGTCAGCCTCAGCGATGGCGACCGCCGTTTCACCCTCGCGGTGCCGCAGATGCAATTGGCGGCAGGCGAGGTGCTCGGCCTGACCGGCGCCAGTGGCACCGGCAAGACCATGCTGCTGGAGGTTCTGGGGCTGCTGCGGCGTCCGGCACCGGGCGGGATCTATGCGCTCGAAACCGCCGGAACCGGCATTGATCTGACCGCGCTCTGGTCCGGCACCGGACCCTCTGCCCCCGCGATCCGTGGGGCGCATTTCGGCTTTGTCCCGCAGTCAGGGGGGCTGCTGCCATTTCTCGACGTGGCCGAAAATATCTCCTTAAGTCAACGCATTGCCGGGCGGGAAGATGAAGCCTGGGCCGATGATCTGATCGCGCGGCTTGGCCTTGGCGGTGTTGCCGGGCTGAAGCCGCCCGCGCTTTCCATCGGCCAGCGGCAGCGGGTGGCCATTGCCCGCGCCCTGGCCCATCGGCCCGATTTCGTGATTGCCGATGAGCCCACCGCCGCCCTTGATCCCGGCGCCGCCGAAACCGCCATGGGCCTGTTGATCGATGCCGCCACCTCGGGCGGCGCGGGCGTGGTGATCTCCTCCCATGACCTGACCCTGCTGGACCGGTTCGACATGCGCCGGGTCGCGCTCTCCGTCGCCTCCGAACCGGGTGGCACCAGCGTGACCAGCACCCTGGGCGAAGGGCACGCGGCATGAAGCTGGTGTTCGACCTCGCCCTGCGCGATCTCTTGCGCGAGCGGATTCATCTGATCTGCAATATAGCCGTACTGGCCGGCGTTCTGGTGCCGCTTCTTGTGGTCTTTGGCGTCAAGAACGGCATCTTTGATGCGCTGATCACCCGGCTTCTCAACGACCCCGCGACGCTTCGGATCGAGACCACCGGCAATTCCGCTTTCACCACCGCCGATGTGGCCGAGGTGGCGGGCTGGGCCGAGACCGGCTTTGCCGTCGCCAAGACCCGCAGCGTCTTCGATTTCGTGAACATTCGTCACGAGGGCGCCATCGAGAAAAAGGATGCCGTGCTTGTACCTTCCGGCACCGGCGATCCGACCCTGCCCGAGGGCCTTGCCCTCGACCCGGGTCAGGCGGTGGTGAGCGCCAATCTGGCGCGGCAACTGGATCTGAAAGCGGGCGATCCGGTGCAGATCTTCACCCAGGCCGAGGACCGGCCGCGCCAGTTGATGCTGCCCCTGACCATCGTCGCTGTGTTGCCCGATGCCCGCGCCGCCGGACGGTCGATCTTTGCGCCCATCGAAACGCTCGATCTGGTCGAGGCCTTCTATGACGAATACGCCCTGCCCGACCATGGAATCACGGCCGGACGTGATCTGGCGGGCCGGGCGCCCGAATTCGAGGGGCTGCGGGTTTTTGCCCGCGATATCCACAGTCTCGCCGCCCTGCAAAGCCGGATCGAAACCCGGTTTTCCGTGCGCACGGAGGCGCGCACCGCCGAGGTCACCGGCGTCCTCGGCCTCGGGCGCAATCTGAACCTGGCGCTGCTGCTCACCGCCGGCGTGGCGAGCCTCGGGCTCGCCGCCGCGCTGATTTTCGGCTTCTGGGGCGAGGTGGCGCGCAAGCGTCAGACATTGGCCGCCCTGGCCCTGCTGGGCATCGGCGCAGACCGGCTCTGGCTTTTCCCCGTGGTGCAGGCGTTGGCCTCGGGCCTCGCCGGATTGATCGCAAGCTTCGCAATCTTCCTGATCGCAGGCCAGGTGGCCGAACGGTTGTTCGATACCGGGTTGACCGAAGAGGGCGGGCTGGTGATCCTGACCTTTGCGCAGGCCGCCGGGATCTCCGCGCTGGTGCTCGGTTTCGTCTCCGTCACCGCCTTTTTTGCCGCCCGCGCCGCCGCCCGGGTGGACCCGGCCGAAGTTCTCAGGGAGGGCGCCACATGATCCGCCAGTTTCTTGCGCTCCTGATCCTGATTGCCACGCCCGGCTTTGCCCAGTCTCCCGAAGACTGGCCGCCGCTTGTGATCGATCCCGGCGCCCAGAACTGGGGCGCGGCCGATCTTCTGTTGCCGACGCCCTGCGGCGGCGCCATGGCGTTTCAGCGCATCGACGTGCCCGTGAACCTCGACAGCCCGATTGCCGACCAGCCGTTCCGCATGGGGCAATCGGACGCCACCACTGCCTTTGCGGATTACCTCAAGCCGACCCATCTGCGCGGCGCCTTCAACGACCTCGAAGCGGGCGTGAGCTATTTCTACATCCAGCGCTATGAATTGAACGAGGGCCAGCACCGCGCGATCCTGGGCGATTGCGACGCGCCATTCACCCCGAAAGACGCCCGCGCCCGGGGCAAGCTGAGCTGGTTCGATGCCAACGACATCGCGCGCCGCTACACCGAATGGCTGATGGCCAACGCCCGCGAGGACCTGCCCGGCGAAGGTGACCGCGTGGGCTTTCTGCGGCTGCCGACCGAACCCGAATGGGAATATGCCGCCCGCGGCGGTGCCCGGGCCGACCCCTCGGTCTTTGCCGCGCGCCGCTTCTTCACCGAAGGCGGACTGCAGGATTTTGCCGCCTTCCGTGCGCCCGGAAAATCCCCCAAGGGGCCCGCGATCATCGGCGCCCGGCGCCAACCCAACCCGTTGGGATTGTTTGATATTTATGGAAATGTCGAAGAGCTGATGCTGGAGCCGTTCCGGCTCAACGCCATCGGGCGCAGCCATGGTCAGGCGGGCGGGCTGGTGACCCGGGGCGGGTCGGCCGATCTGGAAGAGGCGCAGATCTACACCGCAAAACGCAGCGAATATCCGATGTACTCGCCGCTCACCGGCCTGGCCCTGCGCGGCGAGTATTTCGGGGCACGGTTCGTGATTGGCGCGATTGTGGTCTCCGATGACCGGTTCGATGCAATCAAGGAAGGCTGGGTCGCCGAGGCCGACCGCCCGGCGGACGCCGAAACCGATCCGCTCGCAACCCTGAAGACCCTGCTTGACGGCGAGGTGGACCCGCGACGGCGCGAGGCGCTCAGCGGCGTGCAGCTTGAATTCCGGCTTGCCCGGGAAGCGGCGGAGGCCTCGCTTCTGGAAGCGGCCAAATCCACCCTGCTGAGCGGCGCGACCCTTGTGGTGACCCTGACAGAAGACACCGAAACGCTGCAGCGGCTCGACCGGGATCGGATCCGGCTTTACGACAACATCGTGATTTCAGCCGGGGCCGCGCGCAACCAGTTGATGACCAATTACCGGCTGCTGGCCGAAGACATGCGCAAGCTGCGCGAAAGCCGGAAGACCTTTCTGCTGAGCTACCGCTCCACCCTGGAAGCCCTGACCGACGGGCTTGACGACACCACGCGGGAAGCGGCCTACAAGGCGATGGCGCAAAGCCTTGACGCCCAGGAGCAGACCCAGCTTCTCGATGTGCTCAACCGGTTCTGGGACGATCTTCTGACCTATCGCGAAACGCCCGACATGGATGCCAATGCGCTCCTGAAACTTGCGATCGACTAGTCCTCGATCACATCCGATGAAAAGACATAGCCGGCGCCATAAACCGTGCGGATGATCTTCGGCGTTTTCGGATCGTCGCGAAGCTTCTTGCGCAACCGGCTGATCCGGGCGTCCATCGAGCGGTCAAACGGGCTGTCATGGTGCCCGACCGTGGCATCAAGCAACTGATCCCGGCTGAGCACACGACCAGCCGCGCGCACGAAGGCCAAAAGCAGTTCGGCCTCCGACGAGGACAGGCTTTCGACCGCACCATCTGCATGGGTGAGCGTACAGGCGTCAAAATCCGCCTGCCATTCCTCAAACCGGACCTGGCGGCGAAGGCTCGCCTCCGCCCCCTGCCCCGGTGTCTCAGCCCGGCGCAGCACCGCACGCACACGGGCGACCAATTCGCGCGGTTCAAACGGTTTGACCACGTAATCATCGGCACCCACTTCGAGCCCCACGACCCGGTCGGTGACATTGCCGCGCCCGGTGACCACGATCTTGGGGATTGCGCCAAGCGGCCCCTTGGCGCTGAGCATCGACAGACCATCGCCATCGGGCAGGCTGAGATCAATGAGGCAGAGATCAGGCGTGCGGCGCTTGAGCGCCACTTCAAATTCAGAGAGCTTCCTCAGACACACCACCTCAAGGCCTTGCTGGCTGAGGGTCCGGTCGATCAGTTTTGCTACATCCGTGTCATCTTCAAGGAGGTAGACAAGGGTCTTCATCAGGCGTCCTTTACCCGTTCCGTGCCTCCCAACACGCGTTGCAGTTCCTCCGGTTTAAAGGGTTTCTGCAGGAAAGGCACGCCCCGTGGCATCTTGTCGCCGGCGCCAGCATCCACCTTGCCGCTCATGAGGATCATCTTGATATGTTTGTGCTTTTTCTGAAGCCGCCGGGCCAGGCCGATACCATCCATCGTACCGGGCATATCGATGTCGGAGACCACCACCGAAATTTCCTGCAGCCGGTCCACGAGGCTCAGCGCCTCATCGGCATCGCCCGCCTCGACCACGCCAAGGCCAAGGGCGGCGATCTTGCGGCGCACGGTGCGGCGCACATCGGCATCGTCTTCGACCAAGAGTGCAAGACCGGTCATCTGCTCCGGCTGATCGGGGATCGGTTGGCTGTCGCGCCGTTCGGAGGAGGTGGACCGTGTCGCATTCAGTTCCACGCTGGGCAGAAGAATTGTGAAGGTCGACCCTTTGTCGAGCCGTGAATCGACAAAGATCGCACCATTCGACTGCTGAACGAAACCATAGACCATGGAGAGGCCGAGCCCGGAGCCGGCACCGGCCGCCTTGGAGGTGAAGAAGGGTTCGAAAATCTTTTCCGTACGCTCCGCCGACATGCCACAGCCATCGTCTGTCACGCGAATGCGCACATAAGACCCGATCGGCAGCCGGGTCATGTCCGAAACTTCCGGCGTCATCTCATAGAGATCCGTGCGGATCGTCACCTGACCTGCACCCTCGGTGGCATCACGGGCGTTGAGCGTGAGATTCAGAAGCGCCATTTCAAGCTGGGACCGGTCGACCATGGCTTGCGGCAGATCGCTTTCCTGCTGCACCTCAATCCTGAGGGATTTGGGAACCGAGGATTCAAGGAGCCGGGTGATTTCACTGGTCGCCGCCCCGATATCGGTGGGCACCGGGTCGAATTGCTCGCGCCGCGCGAGTGTCACCAAACGCCGGGTCAGCGCCGACCCCCGTTTCGCCGCCGAGATCGACGGGGTGACGAATTCCTCCACGACATCGCCCGGAAGCTCCTCGGACAGCGGCACCAGATTGCCCAAGATGATCGTCAGCAAGTTATTGAAATCATGTGAGATACCAGAGGCCATCCGCCCCAGCGCATCCATCTTCTGGGAGCGCATCAGCGCATTCAGCGTGGATTTGCGCCGGGTCACATCGATCGACACCAGGTAAAACCCCATCACCTCGCCCGAGGCGGGTTTCTCGGGGCGCAACAGCGTACGCACATCCTTCATCCGCCCATCAGGCAGTTCAAGACGCATCTCGAAATCCACTGACCGCCCCTGACGCGCCTGTTCGAAATAGCGCGAGGATTCTTCCAGCGTCTTCTCAAAAAGCACGTCATAGCAATTGAGCCCCACCGCCTCCTGCGGGTCGATCTGATAGGCCCGGCCGAAGCGTTTGTTCATGTAGAGGAAGGTCATGTTCGCATCCACATGAGCGATGCCGGCAGGCACTTCGTCGGCGATCAGATGGAGCCGGTGTTCGGTCTGTTTCAGCAACTCGCTGCGGTCTTCGATCTCGCGCTGCAACTCCTCGGCGCGTTTGGTGTAGTCGGTCGTGTCCGTATAGGTGGCGACGAATCCCCCATTGGGCATCGGATTGCCCGCGACCGTGATCGTGCGTCCGTCGCGGATGCGCCGTTCAATCCGGTGGGGGATGAATTTTTTTGCCAGCTCAACCCGCTCGCGGACCTGTTCCGCCACGTCACCGGGCCCGTATTCGCCCCGTTTCGCATTGTGTTCGATAAAGCTGTCGAAGCTCGCGCCGCGATAGGCCATGCCGTCCGGATAGCCATAAAGTTCGAGGAACTTCCGGTTCCAGGCGACCATCTTAAGATCTTGATCAAAAATGGTAATCCCCTGGTCGAGATATTCCAGACCTTCGAGAATGTGAACGGCATCAGCCGTCGCTTCAGGCGTGGCGATCATGGCGCGAACTCCGCGAATGGATCAGGGTCGCGGGATGATTGTGCAGGTCAGCGGGAAAAACCAAGCGTAAAAATCGCCGCGTCACAATTCAGTACATTTCACGCAAATTTCTGCAAGATCCCCATGCGTAAGACTCCGTCAAGCCTGAACCGGGGCTGAATTTCCCGGAGGGCGATGGAGGAGAAACGACATGTCGAACGCGAGCATTTATGCCGTGGGTCTTGACGCGAACGCCGCAAATTACGAGGCGCTCACGCCCCTGAATTTCGTCGAACGCACCGCCGCGATCTATCCCGAACTTCCCGCCGTCGTGTATAACGATGTGCGCCGCAACTGGGGCGAAACCTTTGCCCGGATGCGCCAGCTGGGCAGCGCGCTGTCAAAGCGCGGCATCGGCAAGGACGACACCGTGTCGATCATCGCCGCCAACATCCCCGAGATGTTCGAAGCCCATTTCGGTGTGCCGATGGCGGGCGCGGTGCTGAACACGATTAACACAAGGCTCGATGCCGAGGCGATTTCCTTTATCCTGAACCATGCCGAGGCCAAGGCGGTTCTGGTCGATCCCGAGTTTTCCGATGTGGTGGACACCGCGATCAAGATGACCGGGCGGCGGGATGAGATTCTGACCATCGACATTCTGGATGCGAGCTTCGAGGGCGGGCGTCAGATCGGGTCGATGACCTATGACGATCTCTTGGCCGAAGGCGATGCGGATTTCGATTTCGTCATGCCCGACAGCGAATGGGATGCGATCAGCCTGAACTACACCTCAGGCACCACGGGCGACCCCAAGGGCGTCGTTTATCACCATCGCGGCGCGACGCTGAACGCGCTGTCGAACATCGTCACCTGGGGGATGGGGCATCATTCGCGCTATCTCTGGACCCTGCCGATGTTCCATTGCAACGGCTGGTGCTTCCCCTGGACCATTGCCGCCAATGCCGGCGTTTGCGTCTGCTTGCGCGCGGTGCGGGCCGAGCCGATCTATCAGCTGATCCGCGACGAGAAGGTGACCCATTTCTGCGGCGCGCCCATCGTTCTGAACATGCTGGCGAATGCGCCCGACGAGTTGAAAGACTTCAGCCACGAGGTGAAGGTGATGACCGCCGGGGCCAGCCCGCCGGCCGCCGTGATCGAAAACATGGAATCCATGGGCGTCGAAGTCACCCATGTCTATGGTCTGACCGAAACCTACGGCCCCTCCGTCGTCTGCGCCTGGAAAGGCGCCTGGGACGTGAAACCGGCCGAGGACAAGGCCAAACTGAAGGCGCGCCAGGGGGTGAAGAACCTCGCGCTCTCGGGCCTTATGGTGGCCGATCCCGACACACACGAGCCCTGCCCCGCCGATGGCGAAACGATGGGCGAGATCTTCATGCGCGGCAACAATGTGATGAAGGGTTATCTGAAGAACCCCAGTGCCACCGACAAGAGCTTCAAGGGCGGCTGGTTCGCCTCGGGCGACCTCGGCGTGATGCATCCTGACGGCTATGTGGAACTGAAGGATCGCTCGAAGGACATCATCATTTCGGGTGGCGAAAACATCTCGTCGGTAGAAGTGGAAGACGTGCTCTACAAGCACCCCGCCGTGATGGAGGCCGCCGTGGTTGCCAAGCCGGACGAGAAATGGGGCGAAACGCCCTGCGCCTTTGTCACGCTGAAGCCGGGCAAGGATGTCACGGCCAAGGACATCATCGCCCATTGCCGCGATAACATGGCCCACTTCAAGGCGCCGAAAACCGTCATCTTCGGGGACTTGCCAAAAACCTCCACCGGCAAGGTTCAGAAATTCGTGCTGCGCGACCGTGCCCGGTCCGAAACCGCCTGAACATCCCCGTAACCGGGGGGCGGGCTTTCTCCCCCCGCCCTCCATATTCACCCAGGTAAGAACATGAGCTCCAACGGACAGTACATTCTCGAAACCCAAGACCTGACCAAGGAATTCAAGGGGTTCACCGCGGTCGACACGGTCAATCTGAAGGTCAAGCGCCACCAGATTCACGCCCTCATCGGCCCCAACGGCGCAGGCAAGACCACGGTGTTCAACCTGCTGACCAAATTCCTGACGCCGACGCGCGGCAAGATCACCTTCAATGGCGAAGACATCACCTATGCCCATTCCGCCGAGATTGCGCGCAAGGGTGTGATCCGGTCGTTCCAAATCTCTGCCGTCTTCCCCCATATGACCGCCCGCGAAAACGTGCGCGTCGCACTGCAGCAGAAGCTGGGCACCTCGTTCCATTTCTGGCGCTCGGTCAAGACGCTGGATGCGCTGAACGAGAGGGCCGAGGAGCTTCTGAAAATGGTCGGGCTCGAACGCTTTGCCAATGATGAAGTGGCCGACATGTCCTATGGGCGCAAACGCGCGCTTGAGATTGCCACAACGCTGGCGATGGAGCCTGAACTGATGCTGCTCGATGAGCCGACCCAGGGCATGGGGCGCGAGGATGTGGATCTGGTGACCGATCTCATTCGCAAGGTCTCGGAAAACCGCACGATCCTGATGGTCGAACACAACCTCGGCGTTGTGTCCAAGCTTTGCGACACGATCACCGTGCTGCAGCGGGGCGCGGTGTTGACCGAGGGCGATTACGCAACGGTGTCTTCCGACCCGCGGGTCAAGGAAGCCTATATGGGGAAAGCGGCATGAGCGCGAAGGATCTCGAAAACCACGAACTGGGCGGCCAGCATCTTTCGGAACATATCGAAGAGCTGCGCATTCAGGATCTGCACGCTTTCTATGGCGAGGGCCACGCGCTCCATGGCATCGACCTGACCGTCGATCAGGGCGAGCTGGTCACGCTTCTGGGCCGCAACGGCTCGGGCCGGACCACCACCCTGCGCTCGATCATCGGCCTTTTGCCCAAACGCACCGGGTCCATCGTCGTGAAGGGCAAGGAAACCATCAAGATGCCGTCGCATGCGATTGCGCATCTGGGGGTCGGCTACTGCCCCGAGGAACGCGGCATTTTCGCCAGCCTCAATGTCGAGGAAAACCTGATGCTGCCGCCCCATGTGGCACCGGGTGGGATGTCGGTCGAGGAAATCTACGACATGTTCCCGAACCTGGCCGAGCGCCGCAAAAGCATGGGCACCCGGCTGTCGGGCGGCGAACAGCAGATGCTGGCCATGGCGCGGATTCTGCGCACCGGGGCCAATGTGTTGCTGCTGGACGAGATCACCGAGGGTCTGGCCCCAGTGATCAACGACAAGCTGGGTGAAGTGCTGATCGAACTGAAAACCCGCGGCTACACGATCATTCTGGTGGAACAGAATTTCCGTTTCGCCGCTCCGCTGGCGGACCGCCATTTCATTATGGACCACGGTCACATCGCCGCCGTCATTCACAAGGACGAGCTGGAAGAGAAACAGCATGTCTTTGACGAATATCTGAGCGTCTAACAGACAATCCTG